>JACPWV010000009.1 GCA_016196905.1 Chloroflexota bacterium
CACGGCTTCATCGGCAACAACCTCTCGGTCACCTACTCCAGCACCGCTTTTTGGTACCAAGATGAGTGAGCGGCTTTCCAGCCGAGAACTTTTATAGCCCGAGGGCTGCCCTCGGTAGCGTTTCTGAACGGAGTCCACCCGCGAACTCGACTACGACCGGGCTGTCCCCAGCGACCATCCTCATCGTGGTCTTCGGTTTCCTGTTGGCCGGGGCGCTGATTGGCTATCTGATCTTCTCCGGGTTATCCGGAGTTATTGGGATTTCGGCTTCGCCATCGCCCACCCCCACGGCGACTTCGACCCCCGTCGAGACCAGCTCCACATCCACACCGATCATCACCCCCTCGCCGGAGACGCCGGCTGCCAGCCCCAGCGCGACGCCGACGCCTTATCCCCGCCCGGCGCGGATGGCCTCGCCCGAATACGGAATGCAGGCTTTTCTCTGGTGGCGGCCCGAGGTCGGCTGGCGCGATCTGGACCTCATTCGCGACGCGGGCTTCGGCTGGGTTAAACAGATATTTGCTTGGCGCGACATCGAGGGGGCGGGCAAGGGGGCCTACGATTGGAGCCGGACCGATCGCATCGTCCACGATGCGCGCGAGCGGGGCCTGAACCTGCTGGTGACGGTGTTTAACGCCCCAGATTGGGTGGGGGTCGGCTACCCGGGCGGGGGGCCCGGCCGGCACAATGGGTATCGCGATTTCGCCGATTTTTTGAGCAGTCTCTCCACCCGCTACCGGGGGCAGGTTCGAGCCTACGCCATCTGGAACGAGCCCAACCTCTCGCGCGAGTGGGGGAACAACCCGCCCAACCCCGCCGAGTATGTGGCCCTTTTACACGTGGCTTATCAAGCCATCAAGGCTGCCGATCCGGGCGCCTTGGTGATCAGCGCGGGCCTCAGCCCCACCGGCACCTTCGATGCGACAGCCATGCCCGACGATGCATTCCTGCGCCGGATGTACGAAGCAGGGGCCAAGCCCTACTTCAATGTGCTGGGCCTCCACGCGCCCGGCTACAAGGCGCCTCCGGAGATGAGCCCCGATGAAGTGGCGGATCGACCCGAGTATGGGGGCCAGCGTTTCTTCGCTTTCCGCCATGTGGAGGACATGCGGCGGATTATGGAGGAGTTCGGGGATGGCGCCAAGCAGGTGGCCATTCTGGAGTTCGGTTGGACCAGCGACCCGCGCCCCGACTCCCCCTACTACTGGCACGCCGTCTCCGAGGAGACCAAGGCGGATTACTTGGTGCGGGCCTATCAGTTCGCCCAGGCCAACTGGGCGCCCTGGATCGGGCTGATGAGCCTGATCTACATCACCGACGCCGATTGGACCCCGGACGACGAGCAGTACTGGTGGGCCATCACCGACCCGGGCTATCCGCAGACCCAAGTGCGGCCAGCCTACGAGAGACTTAAAGCGATGCCGAAATGATCTTGGCGATGAAACGACCAGCCCGCCTCAGGCGGGCTGGTTTGTCTGACGATCTCAAACTAGTTCATCCCTCGGAGTAGCCTTGCTCACTCGTCGAATGAGCCCTGTTTTCCACCCTGTATGCATCGTAATCCGAATCACCAGTGGAGGAACCGAAAAGTAGAAACGATCTGCTCGATCCCTTTCTTTGGATCTGCCTTTTCGATTTCCTGATTACAGGGCTCCCAGTTTTCCGTACCATAATATACGCCGCAGTTAACCGTACGCACCACGAACTCTAAAACAAAGTACTTTTGGTTTCGCGTCGTGATGTAACAGAAATCCTCATAAAAACTTCCTGCTGCACCTTCGGAACCCCCGTATACATCATAAGTAATATCGTTTATGGTTTCTTGTCCTTCGTACTCTACTACTGCCACACATCCTTCTTTTGGATCTTGGTTTACCGAGATCACTTTCACCTGTGGCGGCCATACCCACAGTTCCCAAAACTCTCCTCCAAAAGTCTCGGGATATTTTAACTCGTACCCGTGTTCCTGATCTCGATATGTCGTCCAGCCTGCGGTCTCGTCTTGTTTCCTAGTGTATTGCCAAGCCCAAAATCCTCCGACAAGAAAAGCGAGGAGAAGAAAAAGAATGGCTATGGATGGGGGGACGACTCTGCTAAAGAATCGAGGATGGTCTGAATGGAACATGAAAGTCGGCGTTACTTCGCCTTAAAAATTCGCGCGCCAGTCCACCGTCGAAACGCAGTTCGATTCGTAATGTACCTTGGCCACCTCGCTCAGGCGAACCCCGTCCGGGTTCACGATCTCGACCATAAAATCCTCGGAGGAGGGGGCCATGAAGAACTCGTAATAGCCGGGCCGGTCCAGGGTCCAAGTGGTGGAGAAGGCCTGGTAGCCGAACCGGTGGTAGAGCCGAACTCGAACGCCCGGTAAGCCTTTGCCCTGGGCATCGTACACGGTGCCATTGATCAGCGGACGCCCCTCGCAGGGGGGTGGCTGGATGATGCGCCAGACCCTGAAGCGCAGCGTCCCCGGCGGCGGGGTAGGAGTCGGCTCGCCAGTGGGGGTGGGTCCCGAACCCGTCGGGGTAGCTGGCGGGGTGGGTGTCTCCGAGAGGGCTGGCGAGGTGGGCGTCGGAGTGTTTAGCGTTAACGACGGAGTAGGCGTGGCCGCGGCGAAAGGACTGCCCACGCCCACCAGCACGAAGGTCAAAGCCAGGAAGGCACAAGCCCCCAGGCACCCCACCCCCAACACCGCCCCAAAGGCCAGGGCGTAGTTTCTTCTGGTCATCATGGCCTCGAGGATATAGACGCGGCTCTATGCTAGCATGTTCCGCGCACAATGCCAAGGGCCTTGAAGGTCGATTCGGCTCATGTTATAATGTGGGTCGCGGGCGAGTAGCTCAGCTGGTTAGAGCGCACGGTTCACATCCGTGAGGTCATAGGTTCGAGCCCTATCTCGCCCACTCCGTTTGTCGTGCTTTTGAAGAGGGTCACCGTGCTGTTTATCCCCTGCCGAGAACGATACCCAGCGCTTCCGAGCCCTAGATCGCTGCACTCATCGCGCAGCGGCCGTTCTCGACGGGATTCCTAGGCTTCCGTCGGGGCTAAGGATAAACAGCGATTCGGCTCATGACATAATAGAAAAGAGAATCACTCGTTAACCGCGGGATCTGGGTCAGAAAACTAGCCCGCGGTCTCGCTAAGATTTTCGTGAGGTAGCGTCGCTGGATCTACGAGGAGAGAATTTCGGTGACCTGGGAGGAGATCCTCGCTGCGCTCCTCGATCAACCAGCCCAGGCGCTCGTCTGGGTACTGGGCTCGCTGGCTCTCTACTTGGGGTGGGCACGGCTGTCGGTGCGAGTGGCACGGCGCCCGGCGGATCGCCTCGGTCGCCTCATCGCTATCCTCGACCGTCCCTGGGCAGTGGAAACTGGCCGCTCTCTTTATTATGTGGGCATCCCCTATCTGGCTCTGCTCCAGGGGGTGATCAATCCGCAGGTGCTGGGCCTCACCCGTCTAGACTGGTTCGTTGGCCTGGGCTACGGCCTCCCCTTGGGCGCGGGGGCGTTGATTCTTTGCGCTTTGGTCTGGCAGCGCGTCCTGGAGGCGCGGCCCTCCGCAGCGGCGCTCCTGATGAATGACGCCACCCGCTTCGCCCAGCCCTGGGGCTGGAGCTACTCCCTGGTCGGGGTGGTCTATTTGCAAGCACACTGGGCCTTCTATCGCGCCGTATTTCGCCTGCTCAGCGGGGACCTCTACCTGGGCACCTTCGTCGGGCTGGGACTGGTCACCCTGGAGACGACCCTCGACCCGCGCCCGGCGGCTCACCTTGGGCGGGGGGATCGGCTCTGGAGGTTGAACCTGGCCCTGGTCACGGCGGTCATATACTTCTTCACTCAGAATCTGTGGCTGACGACCGCGGTTCATCTCACCATCGAGATGGCGATCCTGGGCTTGGTCAGCTTTCGCCTGCAGGCCTCTCGGGGGTTAAGAGGGGAGGAATAGCTTGAGGACGACCAGGGCGGCGAGGAGGGTGCCCGCCACGAAGGCGATGCGCTTTAAATCCTGATATACGTAGGCGTACTCCTCGCGCGTGGGTACGGACTGAACCAGGCGCGGAGCTGGCTCCGCGCTTTTTCGTGCCACTGGTGGGGCGACGATGATGGGGCGGCGGGGTGGCTTGGCTTTGCCTAAACGGCGCTCGCGGCGGCTCGGTTTGGGCATCGATAGGCTCGATTAGTGCCGCTCTTACTACCGTCTGCCAAAAATACGCCGCTCCGAAGCGGCACGGAGGGGGCAACACTCCCACGCCTGGGGGTGCTCAACTCGTCCGCCTTTGGCGGACGAGTCCGCCGCGGCGGAAAGGGGGGCTTGCCCTCCTAGCGGAAGTGCCGCACCAACACATCGCAGGTTAAAAGAAAATAATTGGTGTGGCACTAACGGACCAGTTCGGCGAAGACCACCATGCGGTGGGTATCGATCAAATAGGGATGACAGGTGATCAAGGTAAGCGTCGGCTGGGTGGTAGCATCCATCACGCTGACTTCTCTAGGTTCCACCACACGCTTGGCGCGCACGATATACCGATAGGGAACGCCCCCTTGAGTGTAGACGATCACCTCATCCCACGTTTCCAACCTCTCCAGATAGCGGAAGATCTCGCCGTAGACGTCATTGTGGGCGGAGAGCACTAAGTTGCCTCGCTCGCCTGGGCTGGCCGAGCCGATGTGGTATCCCACCCCCGCCTTGAGCTCCTCCCAGCCGTCTCCCGCCACCACTGGGGCATCCACTCCGATGGCGCGGATAACGATGCGCGCCGCCTGGCGTGGGCCCGGGGTGGGGATCACCACGGGCGCCGAGGAAGTGCCCAGCAGGCTCCGATAAGGACCGGGCAAATAATCGGGCGGCGGGGAGCTGCTGGCCGGCAGCACCGCCACTGAAGACAGCGGCTGCCCGAGCGTGGCGGACTGCCGCGCCTCGGCCACCTCGCGGTTGAGCACTTGCAGTTCGGAGAGCGCGGAGAGGACCACGTAGATCAGCCCCAGCAACGCCCCCAACTCCACCAGGAGCAGCAACCGATCCCGCAGCCGGGTCAGACCCGACTTGAGGAGAGAAGGTTTTGGCGTCCGCGTCGAAGTGACCATCGGGCGCTCAGAGCGACCGCGATGGGGTGGGAAGGCAGCAGGCTGAGGGATCGAGGTGGGGTGAGCGGGCGCGGCCGGGTCACTGGAGGTGGGTGGGGCTGACCTGCCCTGGGTCAGCCGCTGCAAGCGCTGCAGGCGCTCCCGGCGCTTTTTCTCTCGCAGCAGCTTTTCTAACTCTTCGATGGAGAGATCGTCGAGGGGGTCTTTTGGGCTCATGATCCTCGCTTCGTGTCGACACAGGCCGCGCTACACAACCAGACTAAACCCTCGCGTCCCCCTCGATGCCCCGCGTGGCTTGTATTTTAACTCGCCTTGGGGAGTCCGTCAACCACCCAACTTTCCCAGTTCCAATGCGAGCAAGATAGCCATAGGGGTGGTCACCTATCTATAGGCCGACGCAGTTTGGCCCAAGTTCGCGCTCCCGAAACAGACTTCATCAGGCAAGGCTGATCAGCCTGGATCGAAAAATAGCGGGTGGCCACGAGCCCCTCCCGTCCGCCTCAGGCGGACTCTGCGTCTCGGTGCTGAGGTCGAGCGAAGATCGGTGAAAGGCTCAAGATACCGCCAGCCCCCTGCGCCGTAGCAGGGTCCAGAGCAGGTCGATCTCCTCTGTGCCCAGGCCCACAACCGCCAACAGGTAAGCGCCAGCCCCCGCCCCGCCGGCTAGCGCCACCAGAGTCAGCTCGTTCCACAGCCCGTCCCCCAGTTGAGGAGAGAGTTGGGAAGCGATGCCCCACGCTAGGAGGGCCATCCCTAGCGAGGCCAGGCCCGCCTTGGCCAGCAGGGTGAGGATGCGCTGGCCGCGCAGGGCGTCCAAACGCAAGTGCGCCAGGAGCAGCATAGAAATCGAGTGGGCGGCGTGCTTGCACGAGTCGGCGATGACTAGGCCGACGAAGCCCAGGGGTTGAATCGTGCCCAGGGCCACCAGCAAATAAACCAAGACGGAGAGGATCGCCACCAAGTTAGGGGTGCGAGTGTCCTGGTGGGCGTAGAAGGCGAAGATAAGTAATAAGTCGATGGCGGCGAAGGGCATACCGATCAGGTACCAGCGCAGGGCCAGCGCCGTCTGCTGAGTGTCCTGACGGGTGAAAGCCCCGTGTTCGAAGAGGAGATCGATGATGGGGATGGACAGGGCCAGCAGCCCTAATGCGGCCGGGAGGATCAAGAACAGAACCATGCGCAGCCCAGTGCCCAGCGTCTTACGAAAGCGCTCCTTCTCCCCTCCGCTGGCGAACTGAGCCAAGGAGGGGAGCACGGCTAAGGAGATAGCCGCCGACACCAACCCAAGCGGAAACTGAACCAAATGGGTGGCCGCCTGCATCCAGGCCCGACTTTGTTCGCCGGTGCGGGAGGCCAGGTTGAAGTCGATGGCAATCCCGATCTGGCTGACCACGATGCCCAGCACCACCGGTGCGTAGAGCAGCAGGATGCGACGCAGCGCAGGATCGAGGGACAGGCGGAATTGGGGGCGCAAGCCGCGCAGGCCGGGCACCTGGATGAGCAATTGTAGGATAGACCCCAGGACGACGCCCAGGGAGAGGGCCGCGATGCCCAAGCGGTCCGAGAAGAGCAGAGCGGTGAGGATGATCCCCAGGTTGAAGATGGCCGCACCGAAGGCGGGGTACAAAAAGCGCTGGGTGGAATACAATAGTCCCGTAGTGATCCCGGAGAGGCCGAAGAAGAGGATGGCGGGAAGGATCAAACGGGTGAGGTCGGTGGTGGTGGCTAACAGATCCGCGGGCAGGCCCCCGGCCAGGGCCCAGGTCAGCAGCGGCGCGGCCAGCTCCAGGGCCAGGACGACGAGCGCCAGCAGCAGCCCCAGAAGGCTGAAGACGACACCCGCCACGTGCCTCAACTCAGAGCGCCTGGCCGGGTCAGCGTACTCGCTGAAAACGGGGACCAGGGCCCCCGAGATCATGCCCCCGATCAGGAGGTCGTAGACCAGGGTGGGCGCCAGGGCCGCGGTGCGGAAGGCGCTGACCAGCCCGCTGGCCCCGAAGATCTCGGCGATCACCGTCTCGCGCACCAGGCCCAACAGGCGGCTGGCCACGTTGCCCAGCGTGATCAGCGCCGCCGCCTGGGCGATGATCCATCCTTGGGCGGGGAGATGGGCCGGCGCAGAGAATTCGTCCGTTCGCCTTTGCACTCTCGTCCCCTAAGACGCTAGATCGATTCGTCGCATCGTCGACGATGGTGCTCAAAGTGCGCGTCGAGTATCGAAGTTCGCGCGCGACGATCAAGACTCTGGAAGGAGGATGGCATCCGCCTCGATCTCGATGAGCATGTCCTCCGCGATCAACCTTCTCACCTCGACCATCGTGGTTGCGGGTGGGTTGGCGCCAAAGAACTCGGCGTGTGCCCTGCCGAACTCGGCCCAGCGCGAGATGTCGGTGACGAACATCCGCGTCCGCATCACCGCTGCTCGATCCACCCTCAGCTCCTGCAGCGCGCGGTCTATGATCTCCAAACATCGGCGCGCCTGGGCGTAGGCGTCGCCGGGGGCGTAGGTTCCGCCGCCGGGCACAACCGGAGCGGTCCCGCTCACGAAGACGTGATGGCCGGAGACGATGGCGCGGCAGTACCCGACCTTTTCCTCCCACTCCGCTCCCGAGAAGACACGACGTATGTTCATGCCAGACCTCTCCTCGGGTGTCTACGTCGATTTTCTAATTCGCTGTGCGATTCGCTCGATGAGCGCGCTGGTCGAGTAGCCCTCGCTCAGGGGCAAGATGACCACCTGCCCTCCGGCGCGCTCGACGGCCCTCGCCTCGGGCAGGCTTTCCATGGTGTAATCGCCGCCTTTTACATAGATATGCGGTTGCAATGCATCCACTAGAGCCTCGGCGGTGTCCTCTTCGAAAGCCACGACGTAATCCACCGACTCTAAAGCGGCCACCACCTCGGCCCTATCCGCGGCGGTCATCCAGGGGCGGTCCTTGCCTTTGAGCCGCCGCGCCGAGGCGTCTCCATTCACCCCCACGATCAAGACCTCTCCCAGGGCTTTGGCCTGCCGCAAGTAGCGCACATGTCCCGGGTGCAGCAAATCGAAGATGCCATTGGTGAGGACGATCCGTTTTCCCTCGCTTTTGAGTCGCTGGATTTGGGGGATCAGTTCGGCAAGGGGGAGAAGTTTGGGGCGGATCGACATGGTCGGGCTCGCCAAGAGGCTGGGACGATTTTACAATAGCCGGCGAGCCGACACAAGGCACCCTGGCGCGAAAAAATTTATGGTACATGGCACGCGTACCATGTGCCAAGCTTCCGGCCTTGCCTCCAACCCTTTTGGGTGTTAAACTCAGTGGTCGGAGTTTTATAGTGACCAGCCAAGCTCTTTATCGCAAGTGGCGCCCGCGCACTTTCAGCGAGGTGGTGGGGCAGGAGCACGTGACCCGCACGCTGCGCAACGCCCTGGCCAGCGGGCGCATCGTGCACGCTTATTTGTTCAGCGGGCCGCGCGGCACCGGCAAGACCTCCACCGCCCGCATCCTGGCCAAGGCGGTGAATTGCCTGGCTGCGGAGGGGGTTGAGAGACCTGATAACACCTGCGCCCTTTGCCGCTCCATCGATGAGGGCCGCTGCATGGACCTCATCGAGATGGACGCCGCCACCCACACCGGGGTGGACGACGTGCGCGATCTCCTGGAGCGGATCCACTTCGCCCCCAGCGAGGCCCGCTACAAGGTGTATATCATCGATGAGGTCCACCGCGCCTCGGCTAACGCTTTCGATGCCCTGCTCAAAACCCTGGAGGAGCCCCCGCCTCACACCCTCTTCGTCCTGGCCACCACCGAGATCCATAAAGTCCCGCCGACCATCCTCTCCCGCTGTCAGCGCTTCGATTTTCGCCCCATCCCGACGCGGCGCATTGTGGAGCACCTGCGCTCCCTGGTGGAGGCCGAGGGGTTACAAGCGGAGCCGGAGGCACTGGAGCTGATGGCTCGCCAGGCTACCGGGAGCGTGCGCGACGCGGTCAGCCTCTTGGACCAGGTGGCCTCCTACGGTGAACGGCGCATCAGCCTGGACCAGGTGCAGGCGATCTTGGGCACCGTCGCCCCGGAAGTGGTGGAGCGGCTGGTGCAGGGCCTGGCCCAGGGCGATGTGTCCCAGGGCCTCACCCTTATCCAAGAAGCGATCGCCGAGGGCGCCGATCCGCGCCAGCTTGCTCGCGAGGTGGTGGAGTATCTGCGCGGCGTGCTGCTGGTCAAATCCGCCGGGCGATCGCCCGGGCACGTGGCAGAGGAGACCTCGGCCCAGATGGCCCGCCTCGGTGGGGAGTTCAGCACCCAGCGCCTGGCCGCCAGCATTCGCGCTTTCAGTCGGGCCAGC
>JACPWV010000161.1 GCA_016196905.1 Chloroflexota bacterium
ACCATCCACGGTGATCATCTGGCCATCCGCGATCAATTGCGTGGCCACCTTGCTTCCCACCACCGCGGGGATGCCGTACTCGCGAGCCACGATCGAGCCGTGGGAGAGGATGCCACCCGTGTCGGTCACCAGGCCGGCGGCTACCGCGAAGAGCGGGGTCCACACCGGGGTGGTCAAAGGGGCCACCAGGATCTCGCCCCGCTGCAAGCGATGAAAATCTTCCGGGCCGCGGATCAAGCGGGCTCGACCGCGGATACGCCCTGGGCTGCCGGCGGTGCCGCGCACTTGTTTTTGTCCAGGCCTGGCCTCCTCGGCATAGATCTCCTGTCGGCCCCGGATGATGATAGGTATGGCACGATCCTTGCTGCGCTCCCACTCTGCGCGCCGCTCGCGAACCAGGTCCTGCAGCGGGCGTGCTTGATCCGGGAAGGTCTTCAACTCCTCGATGGTGACAAAGAAGAGGTCCTCGGGCTTATCCAGCCAGCCGGGCTGAGTCCAGCGCCGACCCAGCTCAAACACGATGCGACGCAAGATGGGGAAGGAGGCCGTCATGTAAAAGTGCATGGTGTCCCGCTCCCGCGAGTACTCCTGGCTGTGGCGCAGGATCCAACGGAAGAGGGGGCGAATGAGCCGGCCGCGTAGATCTCGCCCTAGCCGCTGATCGATGCGTCGCTCCGCTTCCTCTCGGGCGTGACCTAGTCGCTCCTCCTGGACATAGGGGCTGGCCTCCTCATCCGCCTCCAAGTACCTCTGGATGAAACCGAAGACCGGTGTGGCATCCTCTTTCCAGGTGGGATATACGATGTCGATGCGGATCTCACGATGGCCATACTCCTTCAAAAACCGATCCAGGGCGCCCATGAACTCGTGAACCTCGGGCTCTCGGTTCGTTCGCAGAGCCGAGAGCAAATCCTCCGCCGGTGTCGTTTGGAACAAACGGCGCAGCGCGGGCGAGCGGCGTACCTGGGCGGCCAGGTCCCACAAGCCCTTATTGGTCTTCACCGTCATGTTGCCCGCCACCCCGGAGATGAGCTGGGCGTGTAGCGCCTCGGCTTCCGACCCGAAGTACGCCCGCAGAATCCGGCCCAGGACCTGGTACATGATGCCGGTTAAGGCGATCATCAAAAAGTCGTAGTTCAAGAGTTGAGGCAGGGAGCGATAGGCGATGTGCAGCAGGTGATCGACCACTTGGCGATCCGACTGCGTCTCGATGGGTGCTGATTCGATAGCAGCCAGCTCTTGCTGGTAGCGCTCGATGATGCGGGGCAACTGGCTGAGGGCGGAGAGCATAAAGCGCAGCAATCCATAACCCATGCGCAGCGCTGGGGGCGAGGGTTCGAGGGAGAGTTCGCCCTCCTGCTCGCCGAAGGGGTTCATGATCTCTGCCGCTAATTTGTCCCGGGTGCGCGGCGGCAGTCCCGCCAGAGTCTTCTCGATATATTGCCGATTGAAGAAGGGATGATTATAAAAGATGCCGGCTGCCTCCATATCGGGGGACGGTCGGAAACCCAGAGTGCGGAAGGTAAAATCGAGCATCCCCTGCAAGAGGGACTTGAGCACCGAGGTGAAGATGGGCGAGAGGGGCTCTGGAAAAAGCTCCACGAACATGGAGCGATTCCACTCGATCTCTTCCTTCAGGGTGGTGATGGGCCGCGCTTGCAGGACATACAGTTGACCGCCGGCATAGGCCCACTCGATGTCTTGAGGCTCTCCGTAATGAGTCTCGATAGACCGACCGACGCGAGCTAATTCTACGATCTGGGCCTCAGCGAGGCTGGGCACCTCGCGTCGATCTAGCGGCACGGCGACCTGAATAGTCCCGCCTGCATCGGCGTAGGCGATCATCGTCTCCTTGCTAGAGATGACCCGATCCACGATGGACAGATCGGATTTGAGCACGGTGAAGGCGTCCGGCGAGACCAGCCCCGAGACGATGGCCTCGCCCAGCCCCCAGCTGCTATTGATCACCATAACTCCCCGATCGTTTGAGATGGGATCGGCGGCAAAGAGCACGCCGGAGGCCTCGGCGGGGATCATCTGCTGGACCACCGCCGCCAGGTAGACGCGGAGATGATCGAAACCCTGCACCTGGCGATAGCTGATCGACCGCTCGCTCCACAGCGAAGCCCAACAGTGATGCAGCTTCTCTAAGAGAGCGGGCACGCCGCGCACATTGAGGAAGGTCTCCTGCTGCCCGGCGAAGCTGGCCTCCGGTAAATCCTCGGCGGTGGCCGAGGAGCGCACCGCCACCGGAAACTCCGGCCCTAGTTTTTCATACGCCGCAGTGACCTCATCGGCGATCTCGGCGAGGATGGGCTTCCCCAGGATGCGCGCCTGGATATCCTGGGCTACCTGAGCGATCAGGGTGGGGTCGCCGCTTTGGAGGATGGTCAAGAGGTGAGCGATCGCTTCCCGCAGCCGGTGGGCCTCGATAAAAGCCTTGTAGGCGGTGGCGCACACGCAAAACCCGGGCGGCACCTTGAAGCCAGCCCGGGCCAACTCTCCCAGGTTGGCTCCCTTCCCGCCCACCAAGGGGATATCCCCCCG
>JACPWV010000162.1 GCA_016196905.1 Chloroflexota bacterium
CAGCATAACATCGACACGAGCAGGGGTCAAGTAAGTTGACAGAGCGTGCGGGGGTGTGCTACCATTCATCTCGCTTATGATGTGGCCTCCTGCCCTGAGGGGGAAGGCAGCCCAATCCGATCGCGCTCAGCCCCTCGGAGGTTTTTTTGTCTCGCTTGACAGTTGGCTCAATTTGTGATAAAAGTCACAAATAGAGGAGTCGGCTGTCAGCGAATAGAGGAGGTGCGCGATGATGGAGGCGGTGTTGGCGACCTTCTGGTTTTTGGTGTCTTGTCTGGCGCCTTTGGTGTTTCTGGGCGGGATCGTGGTGGCGGTGAACTGGGCGCGCAAGGGCCCCCCTGCGCTAAGCATCGACCTGCGGCGCTCCTACTTTTACCTCATCGCCTTTATTACCCTGCTGGCTCTCTTGGTCGGCCTCACCCAGGTGGTAGGCAACTTGGCGGCGCTGGCCCTGGATGCTCCTTTGCCGTCCTACGAATACAGTGGGGACCGTCAACTCACCGACCAGGAGGTGGCCCGGCGTAATCTGGCCCTGGCGGTCGCGGGAGTAGCGGTCTCCGCCCCGGTGTGGTTTTTCCATTGGAGACGATCGCGGGCCGCGGTCAATGGTGACGGGTCAAACCTGTCCCGAGTTTATATCTATGGTGTGTTGGCCCTGTTTCTGTTGGGCGGGCTGGTCTTCGCAGGGATGTTCGTCTTCCAGATCCTCCGCCTGCCTTTGGGGTTGGTGGACCTCGCTGCCCCCCTCGAGGCGCGGGGCCTGGTGCGGGACATCGCGTCGGCGGGCCTCTCCGCGCTCATCGCCATCCTGTTCTGGCTCTATCACTGGCGCGTGCTGGAATCCACTCCGCCACCTTCCCTGGAGACAGCCTGAACCTAGCCGAGGCACGACCGAAGGTGGGGCGAACGAAAGAATTCGAGGTCAAGGATCTGTCGCTGGCCGAAAAGGGCCGGCTGCGCATCCAGTGGGCCGCCCAGGAGATGCGCGTATTGGAGCTGATTCGCCAGCGATTCCAGCGCGAGCGGCCTCTGCAAGGAATGCGCCTCTCGGCCTGCCTGCACGTGACCGCCGAGACGGCCAACCTGGCCAGCGCCCTGGCAGCGGGGGGCGCCGAACTGGTTCTGTGTGCCTCCAACCCGCTCTCTACCCAAGATGATGTAGCCGCCTCCTTGGTCGCCCACGAAGAGATCCCTGTCTACGCCCTGCGCGGCGAGGATCAAGACACTTACTATGGGCACATCCGGGCCGCCCTGGCCCATCGGCCCCAGATCACCGTCGACGATGGGGCCGACCTGGTGAGCACCTTGCACCAGGAAGGCGGGGAACTCTTGGAGGGCGTGATGGGTGGGAGCGAGGAGACCACCACCGGGGTGATTCGCCTGCGGGCCATGGCCCAACAGGGGGTGCTGCGCTACCCCATCCTGGCGGTGAACGATGCGCAGACCAAACACCTCTTCGACAACCGCTACGGCACCGGCCAGAGCACGCTGGACGGGCTGATGCGGGCCACCAACGTGCTGCTGGCCGGGAAGATATTGGTGATATGCGGCTACGGCTGGGTCGGGCGGGGCATCGCCTCGCGCGCTCGCGGCCTGGGGGCTCAGGTAGTGGTGACCGAGGTGGATCCGCTGCGGGCCCTGGAGGCGCTGATGGAAGGCTACCGAGTGGCCTCCTCGGGCGAGGCCGCTGCGGAGGGGGACATCTTCATCACCGCCACTGGGGATGTGCACGTCCTGGACCAGCCCCATTTCGAGGTGATGAAGGACGGGGCCATTTTGGCCAACTCCGGCCACTTCGATGTGGAGATCAACCTGCCCGCCCTGCGCCGGATGGCCGTCGAGGTACGCCGCGTGCGCGACAGCGTCGAGCAATATATATTGAAGGATGGCCGGCGCTTGGCCGTGCTGGCCGAGGGACGCCTGGTCAACCTGGCCGCGGCGGAGGGCCACCCGGCGGCGGTGATGGACATGTCCTTCGCCAACCAGGCCCTGGGCATCGAGTGGTTAACCCGGCACGCCTCGCAGTTGGAACGGCGGGTCTACCCAGTGCCCCCCGAGATCGATAAGGGGGTGGCCCGACTGAAGCTGGAGAGCCTGGGGATCATGATCGATCAGCTCACCCCCGAGCAGGAGAAGTATCTGCGATCATGGGAGGGGGGCACGTGAGCCAGTGGCCTCCCGCGGGGCCGAACCAGAAGCCACCGCCTACCTTCTCGGGCAACACCTACGATCTGGCCGCCCTGAGCTCGGTGGCTATCACGCTTTTCACCTGCACCAGTTGCTTGGGCGCCTCTTATTGCTGGCCCGTTGTGGCTGTCCTCCTGGGCATCGTAGGCCTGGCCTCGGCTAAGGATTCGCTGGATCCAGAACGTACGCGCCTACTCTCCTGGCTGGGGCTGGGGGGAGGCCTGCTTTTCCTAGTTTTCATCGCTGTGGTCATCCTGGCCTACATCGCCTTCTTGGTGTTGATCTTTGCCTTGGTGCCCGAATCCCAGCGGGTTCGCTAATCGATCGAACGGGGGAGCCCGATGCGCAACATCCTGGTGGAGAGCCTGGACAAGTTGCCGGTGGAGGAGCAGCAGGTGGAGCTGGTGGAGCGAAAGGGCGTCGGACACCCCGACTCCATCTGCGATGCCATCATGGAGGCCAGCTCGGTGGCCCTCTCCCGGGAGTATCTGAGTGCCTTCGGGAAAATCCTCCATCACAACATCGACAAGGGACTTTTGGTAGCGGGGCGGACCAGCCCCAAGATCGGCGGGGGCAGCGTCGAGGAGAAGATGAAGCTGGTCTTCGGCGACCGCGCTGTGCAGGAGTTCAAAGGGGTCAAAATCCCGGTGACCCAGATCGTCTTTGATACAGCCAAGGATTGGTTCCGCCGCAACCTTCGCTTCGTCGATCCCGATCAGCACGTTCTGTTGATCGATGAGATCAAGCCCGGCTCCCCGGAACTGGTGGATATCTTCGAGCGAGAGCCGATCGGGGCCAACGACACTTCCGCGGCGGTGGGCTACGCGCCCTTGACCGCTACCGAGCGGATCGTCTTGGGAGTGGAACGCTACCTCAACAGCCCCGAGTTCAAGAGCGCCTTCCCTGAATCGGGGGAGGATATCAAGGTGATGGGTTATCGCCGGCGGCGCGAGCTGATCCTCACGGTGGCCATGGCCTTCGTGGATCGCTTCGTGCCCAGCGAGGTGGCTTATTTCGCCCGCCGCGAGGAGATCCGGGACGCCATCGACGAGTTCGTCACGCGGGTGGGAGGCGGCGAGTTCGAGCGGATCAAGGTCGACTTGAACACTCTGGATGCGCCGGGACGGGGCGAGGCGGGCATGTACCTGACCGTGCTGGGCACCTCGGCCGAGGGCGCGGATGGGGGCCAGGTGGGTCGGGGAAATAAGGTCAACGGGGTGATCGCCCTCAACCGACCCATGAGCACCGAGGCGGCCGCTGGCAAGAACCCGGTCAGCCACGTAGGCAAGATCTACAACCTGCTGACGCACCGCATCGCTGATCAGGTCCATCGCTCGGTGCCGGGCATCCGCGAGGTCTATATCTGGCTGTGCAGCCAGATTGGCCAGCCCATCGACCAGCCCCTCATCGCCTCCGCCCAGTTGATCTTGAAGCCGTCGGTGCAGCTGGCGGAGATCGCGCCGCAGATCGAGGCGGTTATTGAACGTGAATTGGGGGAGATCCACACCTTCACTGAACGGCTGGCGCGGGGGGAGCTCAAGGTCTGGTAATGAGACCTCGCGTGGCCGGTGGTCTGGAGGTCGACTATAATCCTTGCCGTAGCGGGAGCGGTACGCGTTGCGCGCTTTAATCACCGGCATCGCCGGTTTTGCTGGGAGCCATCTGGCTGAGCACCTCTTGACGGAGTCCGATACGGAGATCTGGGGGGTGGTGCGCGGGGAGGGCTGGCGCATCGCCCACTTGGAAGGGCCCGTCACTCTGCGTCGAGGCGACCTGCGGGATCCCCAATTTTGTCGGCGCCTCTTGGAGGAAGTCCGGCCACAACACCTGTACCATCTCGCAGCCCAAGCCTTCGTGCCCAGCTCTTGGGTCGATCCCTGGGGAACCCTGGAAGCCAATCTGCGGCCCCAGATCAATCTGTTGGCCGCCGCGCTGGAGCTGGGGCTGCGGCCGCGGGCGTTGGTGCTGGGTTCCAACGAGGAGTACGGCGCCGTCCGGCCTGAGGAGTTGCCCATTCGAGAGGAGACGCCGCTACGGCCTGACAGCCCTTATGGGGTGAGCAAGGTCGCCCAGGACCTCCTGGGCCTTCAATATCACCTCAGCCACGGCTTGGAGATCGTGCGGGTGCGTCCCTTCAATCATGTGGGGCCTGGTCAGCGGGAACACTTCGTGGTGCCCGCCCTCGCTCAGCAGATCGCCGAGATCGAGGCCGGGCTGCGGCCCCCCGTGGTGCGGGTGGGCAATTTGGAGGCCCAGCGCGATTTTACCGACGTGCGCGATATGGTCCGTGCCTATGCTTTGGCCCTGACCCAGGGCCTTCCCGGAGAGGTCTACAACATCGGCAGCGGGGTGACCCGCTCCATCCGCCAGGTGTTGGAGGCTCTGCTGGCTTTCTCCTCGGCGCGCATCTCCATCGAGGTGGATCCCACTCGCCTGCGCCCCTCGGATGTGCCGGTCTCCGTCTGCGACTATAACCGTTTTCGAGAGCGCACCGGTTGGGCCCCCCGCATCCCTTGGGAACAGACCTTGCGGGATGTCCTGCAGGAATGGCGTGAGCGGGTGACCCAAAGGGAGCGCGGCTGATGATCAAAAGGGCCTTGATCACCGGCATCACCGGGCAGGACGGTTCCTACCTGGCCGAGTTCCTCCTAGAGCGCGGCTATCAGGTCATCGGGATGGTGCGCCGCACCTCCACCGTGAACTTCGATCGGATCAAGCATATCCAAGATCGGGTGACGCTAGTGCCAGGTGATCTCTTGGATCAAGTCTCGTTGATCGACATCCTCCGCGAGCACAGACCCCAGGAAGTCTATAACCTGGCGGCTCAGTCTTTCGTGCCCGTCTCCTGGAAACAGCCGGTCCTCACCGGGGAATTCACCGCCCTGGGGGTCACGCGTCTCTTGGAGGCGATTCGCCTGGTGGATGCGGAGATTCGCTTCTACCAGGCGTCCTCCAGCGAGATGTTCGGCAAGGTCCAGCAAGTTCCCCAGAACGAGAAGACTCCCTTCTACCCACGCAGCCCCTACGTGGTGGCCAAGGTCTACGCCCATTGGATCACGGTCAACTACCGGGAGTCCTACGGCCTCTACGCCTGCTCGGGGATCCTCTTC
>JACPWV010000185.1 GCA_016196905.1 Chloroflexota bacterium
CCCTGCGCCGCTCGCGCCTGCGTCTACAGGTGGCCCGTCGGCGCAGGCGGCGCGAAGTGGGTGGCGGCCCGCCCTTCGAGGAGGGATAGCACAGCAAAGCGACCGGATAGCCCAAGGGGGAAGGAGGGAGTATGCCCCATACCATCACCAGGCTGGAGAAGAAGAGCTTCGACTCGCCAGACGAGACCCGGACGCCCTTTGAGAAAGGGAGCATCCACGTGGTCACCCTGGGCGGGCTCACGTTCCAGCGGGAAACCCTAGAGCCGGGGTGGCGGTGGTCGAAGCACGTGAAGCCGGTCGTCGGCACCGAAAGCTGTCAGAGGTACCACGTGAAGTTCATCCTGTCGGGGCGGCAGCACGTGGTCACGGAAGACGGCACCGAGCTCGTGCTCGGCCCGGGAGATGTGGCCGTGATGCCGCCCGGCCACGACGCCTGGGTGGAGGGCGACGAGCAGAACATCCTGCTCGAGCTGATTGGCCTGGTGCAGGGTTCCTGACGCATGCGCTGCGCCACCGGCCGCTCGGTGCCCGATTGGCTGCGCGCGGCTCCTAGCTCGGCTCTTGGCCGCTGGACAAAACTCATGCTGCCGAAGGCAGCGCGAGGTGGGCGGGCCGCCCTTTGAGGAGAGCTAAAGCGGCTAGCGGCGTGTGACCAGCGGCCGACGAACACGGCAAAATCGGCGACGCACTCCGATGTAGGGCGGCAGTGAGGTATCTCCGCTCAAGACCCGGCCCCTCAAACAACTCGCGCAGCGTGTTTACCGCACTTGGTGTACAATAGGACGGTTCTACCCCCTTCGGGATTCATCGATCGAACCGAAGATCTAGACGGAACGCGAGCGAATCTAGATGTTCGAGAAGAAGATCGGCGTAGACCTGGGCACGGTTAACGTGATGGTCTACCTCCAGGGCCAGGGCATCGTCCTCCAGGAGCCCTCGGTGGTGGCCTTGTCGCTGCGGGACAATCGCATCGTGGCCCTGGGCCAGGAGGCGCTGTCCATGCTGGGGCGCACCCCCGACAGCATCGAGGTGCTGCGCCCCATGCGCGAAGGGGTCATCGCCGATTACATGGTCACCGAGGCCATGTTACGCTATTTCATCTCGGGCATCGTAGGACGGCTGCGTCTGTTCAAGCCGGAGATGATGATCGCCGTGCCGGTGGGGGTGACCAGCGTGGAGAGCCGGGCCGTCCACGACGCGGCCATTCAAGCTGGGGCCAAAGTGGCGCACTTGATCCCCGAGCCCATGGCCGCCGCCTTGGGTGCGAGCCTGCCCACCGAGACCGCCACCGGCAACATGGTGGTGGACCTAGGAGGCGGGGTGAGCGAGGCGGCGATCATCTCCTTGAACGAGATCGTGGTCTCGGGGGCCATCCGGGTGGCGGGCACCAAGCTGGACGACTCGATCTCCACTTATCTGCGCCGAAAGTACAACCTCTTGATCGGGGATCGCACCGCCGAGGAGATCAAGCACCAGATCGGCAGCGCGCTGCCACTGGAGGAGGAACTCAGTCTGGAGGTGCGTGGCCGCGATCAGGTGGCCGGGCTGCCGCGCATCATCGCGGTGCGCTCCCACGAGATCACCGAGGCCATGGCTGAGCCGCTGGCCCAGATCGCGGCGATGGTCAAGGGCGTTTTAGAGCGCACCCCTCCCGAGTTGGCCGCCGACATCATCGATCGCGGCATCGTGCTGACCGGCGGGAGCTCCCTCTTGCGCAACATGGATCGCTACCTGGCCCAAGCGACGGGGGTGCCTTGCCACGTGGCGGACAACGCCATAGCCTGTGTGGCTCTAGGCACAGGCAAAGCGCTGGAGAACTTCCATCTCTACAAGCGGATCCTGCCCGAGATGTGAGGCAGGCCCCACGGCCATACAGATTGGTCACGATTTCGATCGGGATTTTTTATTCGCTGTCCAGATAATAAGTCATGCTCTGCAGCCCCGCCACGGGGTCGATATGGCGGACGCGCACCCCGTCGGGGACATTGAGGTTGGTGGGGGCGTAGTTGAGGATGGCCCGCACCCCCGCCCGAACCAACGCATCGGCCACCTCCTGGGCCTGGCTAGTCGGGACGGCCACGATGGCCACCTTGGCTTTGAGTCGCTTGATCACATTCACCATGTGAGCCACGTCCTGCACCACCACCTCCCCCACCCGCTCTCCGATCACCCTGGGATCCTTATCGAAAGCCGCCACCACCCGGAACCCGCGGTTATTGAAGCCCGCATAGCGGGCGATGGCGTGGCCCAGGGCGCCCACCCCGACCACCACCACTTCCCATTCGCGATCCACCTTTAGAATCTGGCGCAGCTTTTCGCGCAGGCGGCCCACCTCATAGCCGGCCCCCTGCTTGCCGAAGCCCCCGAAATAGGATAGATCTTTCCGGATCTGGGCGGAGCTGATGCCCACCCTTCGCCCTAACTCCTGGGAGGTGATCTCGCCCTCCGACTCCAAGCCGGAGAGGGCACGCAGGTAGAGCGGCAAGCGCTGGATCACGATGGGAGGGATCTCGCCGGACGGCATACGGGCCTCATCGCTGCGGGAAAATTCCAGGCTTAATTAAAACACAAGCGCCCCCTCTCGACAACGAGGGAACGACGCACCAGAGGCCCGCCCAGCGACTCCTACTCTTCCGCAAAGAGAGTCGGATAATCCTTGCGCAGTTCGCGCAGCTTTTCGGGGTCCATGCGCAGGGCCAGTTGCAGAGCAGCCCGCTGGGAACGGTCCCGCTCGCGCTCAGCCCGCTCCTTGCCAGTAGCCCCCAGGTTGATCCCCACCAAGGTGCCTACCAAGGTCCCCACCAGGCTGGCCACCGCGCCCACCAGGGCCACCACCTGCGCCGGCTCGGGGAAACGCCAAGCGCCGATCAGGGTGATCACCAGCACCAACCCCAGCCCGGCCAGCGCCAGGATGAAACCGTAACGCATGCGCCGTTCATCGAGATCAGGCTTTTCAGACACGATTTCAGCCATGGACCCCACCTCCTGTGTTTACCCACCCTAGCGCGCCCGAGTGGGCTTGTCAACCGGGCACCTTCCTTGACCCGTTCGACAACGCACTGTCCCGTATTTAGGGCGACACAACACCGACAAGGTGAGCCCTGAGGGTGCTCCGACCTTTAGGCCGAAGCATCGAGGGTTTGACACTCTCTAGCCCTTCGGCTATGCTCAAAATCGAGCGGATCCGGTCTCGACTTAGCCGGGAGGTTGTAGGTGTTCTACGACGAAGCTAAGATCTACGTGGAGGCCGGGGCGGGGGGCAACGGAGCGATGAGCTTTCGGCGTGAGAAATACGTGCCTCGCGGCGGCCCCGATGGTGGCAACGGCGGTAAGGGGGGGGATGTGTACCTGGTGGTCGATCCTCAGATGAACACCCTGTTGGCCTTCCGCCGCCGTCGCCACTTCCGCGCCGAGCGGGGCGGCCACGGCAAGGGCAAGAAGCAGTATGGCAAGCAGGGTGCCGACTTGGAGATCGCAGTAGCCCCCGGCACCATCGTCCGCGATGCCGAGAGCGGCGAGCTCCTGGCCGACCTCACCCAGCCTGGGCAGCCAGCCCTGGTCGCCCGCGGAGGAAGGAGGGGCCGCGGCAACGCCGCCTTCGCCAGCCCCTCCTACCAAGCGCCGCGTTTGGCCGAGAAGGGGGAGCCCGGCCAGGTGCGCTGGCTCCAACTCGAATTGAAACTGCTGGCCGATGTGGGCATCGTGGGGGTGCCCAATGCGGGGAAATCCACCTTGCTGGCCGCCGTCACCGCCGCCAAGCCCAAGATCGCCGATTACCCTTTCACCACCCTGGAGCCCAATCTGGGGATGGTGGAGTTGGATGACGGCCGTTCCTTCGTCTTGGTGGACATCCCCGGATTGATCGAGGGCGCCCATGCCGGCGCGGGCCTGGGCGACCAGTTTTTGCGCCACATCGAGCGCACCCGCCTGCTCATCCATCTGCTGGATGGCCTGTCCAACGATCCGCTTCGCGAATTCGAATCGATCCATCGCGAACTGGCGCTTTTCAACCCCACTTTGGCCGAGAAGCCACGCTTGGTGGCGCTCAACAAGATCGATCTGCCCCCGGCGCGGGCACAGATCGATCCAGTGCGTGAGCAGCTTCGTGGGAAGGGAATCGACCTTTATCCCATCTCGGCGGTGAGCGGTGAGGGAGTGCGTGTGCTTCTCTACAAAGCCGCGGACCTGCTCGACCAGATCCCCAAGGAAACCCCTCGCGAGCCGGTGGCTCTCGCCCATCGGGAGGCTCGGGAGGATGGTTCCTTCAGAATCCAGCGAGAGCCGGGTGGCTATCGCATCCGCGGGGCGCGGGCGGAGCGCTTGGTGGCCATGACTGACTTTCGCTACTCGGAGTCGATTCTCAAGCTGCATCAGGAACTCAAGGCCCTGGGGGTGGTCAAAGCCCTGGAGGAGGCCGGGATCAAGCCGGGGGATACGGTGTACGTGGGCGAGCTCGAGCTGGAGTGGGGGGAGAGGCTATGAGGCGAATCGGGGTGATGGGGGGCACCTTCGATCCCATCCACTACGGCCACCTGGCGGCTGCTGAGGAAGCGCGCGTCAAGATCGCCCTAGAGCGAGTCCTGTTCGTGGTGGCGGGGATGCCGCCTCACAAGCTGGGCGAGCCGGTCAGCCCGGCCGAGGATCGGCTGCGCATGCTGGAGCTGGCCATCGCCTCCAACCCCTACTTCGAGGTCTCCCGGGTGGATTTGGATCGCCCCGGCCCTTCCTTCAGCGTAGACACCGTGCAGCTTCTGCGCCAAGAATGGGGACCAGGGGCTGAACTCTACTTCATCATGGGCCTGGACTCGCTGGCCGAGCTGCCCACCTGGCGCGATCCCCAGCGGTTGATCCAGTTGTGCCGGCTGGTGGCCGTCAAGCGCCCACGCTACCGGGTCGATCTGGTCGAGCTGGAGAGGGCCATCCCCGACATCTCCCAGCGGGCGGAGATCATCGACATGCCCGAGGTGGACATCGCCGCCAGCGATCTGCAGCGCCGCGTGCGCGAGGGGCTGCCCATCAAGTATCAAGTGCCGCCGCCGGTGGAGGAGTACATCTATTCACACCGGCTCTATCTCGATGCGCACCGCTGAGAAGCAGAGAGGGCGACCGGCGGCTGGCGAGCCGCCATAGTTATGGCGGGCACCTGAATATTAGGGTGGGGAGAAAAGACAGCGTCGTATCTCGAGCCAGGAGGAATCCATGAACCTTTTGGAGCTGCCGGTGGTGGCTAGGACGCGGCGCAACCACGGCCTGGAGCATGCCACGGTGCACGTGCTCACCCAACGCTCGCCCCACCGCCATCTGATCGGCCGGTCCACAGCCGAGGGGTTTTTCATCTACGGGGAGTTGGACACCGAGGAGTTGGCCGAGGCCGCCTCGGAGGCCCTGGCGCGTTTGCAGGCGGGCGAGCGCGGGCTGGCCATCCACCCCCGCTGCGGCACGAATATTGTGGTGGCCGGGGTGCTGACTGGGCTGACCTCTCTCTTGGCCTGGGGCGGCCGGGGGCGTTGGTGGTTCAAGCTGCCGCGGCTGATCTTGGCCACCACCGCGGCCGTGGTGGCCGCCCAGCCCCTGGGCTTCTTGGTTCAGGAGCACATCACCACCTCGCCTGATTTGAATGGGGTGGCCATCCGCGGCATCACCCGGGGCCAGTTCGGCGGGACGCCGGTGCACTTCGTGCAGATCGGCTGACCTTTAGCCCGCCCTTGGTCCCAAGACTCAGGGCGAGGCGCTATCCTTCGAGGCCCCCACTCAGATGCTTCTTCGCAGGTTGAGTCCGTCCGTCTTCGCCCCAAACCAGATATGATTCTCCTGCTCCACGGTGAGGACGATTTTCTTCGCGGCCAGGCCCTGCGCCAGTACAGAGCCGCGCTGGGAGATGCAGCCAGCGCAACCATGAACAGTGTGCTGCTGGAGGGAGATAGTCTCTCCTTGGCACACTTAGTGGAGGCGTGCAACTCGCTTCCTTTTCTCGGCGAGGCGCGGTTGGTCGTGGTGCGCGGGCTGTCCCAGCGATTGGAAGGAAAACGGCGGAAGAAGGGCTCCTCCACTGAAGAATTTCGGGCGCGACTGGCCGAATACCTGCCGCAAGTGCCCCCGACCACCCGCTTGATCTTGGACGAGGATCGCACCCTCGACGACGATCATCCGCTGATCGAGCTGGTTGAGGAGGCGGGCGGGGAGGTGCGCACCTTCGTGCCGCCCGAAGGCGCGGCGCTGGTGCGCTGGATAATCAGCGAGGTGAAGAGCCGCGGCGGGGTGATCGAAAGCGAAGCGGCCGAGGAACTGGCGGCTTTCGTGGGCAGCGACCTGCGCGCCCTGGACCGGGAGATCGAGAAGTTATTGGCCTATGCGGATGGCCGCCCCATCCGGACCGAGGACATCCACTTGTTGGTGAGTCAGGCTCAGGAGACTAATGTTTTCGCCATGGTGGACGCCCTAGGGGAGGGAGACCTGCCCACCGCTTCCCGCGAGCTGCGCGCCCTCCTCGAAACCGGCCAACCGCCACTGCAGCTTCTGGCCATGATCGTCCGCCAGTATCGCCTGCTCATTCAAGTCAAGGAGTTATCCGAGAACGGCTTATCCCTAGGCCAGATCGCGGCCCGGCTCAGAACCGCGCCTTTCGTGGTGCGCAAGATCGCCGCGCAGACTCGCCGCTTCAGCATGGATCAGTTAATAGCTGCCTACCATCGGCTAGTGGAGGCCGACGAGGCCATCAAGACCGGCCGCCTGGAGCCGGCCTTGGCTTTGGAGCTTCTGGTGAGCGAGCTAGCAGAGGCCCAGTAAAGGACCAATTTAGTGCGTCGATCCTGGCGGCCTTTTGCCCAGGCATCCAC
>JACPWV010000174.1 GCA_016196905.1 Chloroflexota bacterium
ATCGACTCAGAACCAAAAGCACCCCCGCGGCGATCCCCGCCCCGAGGGCCGGCAGGAAGGCCCACGGGGTGAGTTCCGCCAGGATGGGCGCGGCGCAGAAGAATAGGGCCCCCGCTAGCACAAGGCCGACCAAACCCAGCCCGGCATAAATCCTCCGTGTGCGCTGGGGGCTCTCCGGGAAGTAGCCCAAACTCACCACCTCGCGGTACATGGCTCCATGCAGCTCAGGGATGGCGGTGTAGAACTCGTTGCGCAGGTCGGTGAGCTTTTTTCGAGACCCCGCGCGTACGCGTCCGAAGACGTGGTCCAAGAGGATTTTCTCGTAGGGACGCGAGCTGGGCGAGTCATCCACCAGCTCAAACACAAAATCGCGCCGCGAACCGATGCCCAAAAAGCCCGACTCACCCTCCTCGTACATGCGGATCACCCCGCGTCGGGCCAGGTCCACCAAAGTGGCGACGATGTCGCGCATATCGGCGTGCTCGTCCAGGAGCGTGCCCACCACCGCCGGGGGGTTCTCGGCGGGCGGATCGCTCAGATAGCTCACCGGCAAGCGGCTGGGCTGATCGCGGCCCCGGGTGTACCACAAGAGGTAGAGGCCGAGCAGCGCGGCGAGGGGGATGAAAACACCCAGGCCGATGGCCGCCAAGCTGCCCAGGGGGCTGACCTGCTGAACGAAATCTTCCTGCGCCTGCCAGGCAGCCGGCTGGGCGGCCACAATCCCATGCGGAAACTGGACCCGCACCTCCAAGGGTTGACCGGGCGGGATATCCCGAGCCTGGAACATCACCGTGCGAGCACCTACGCTGCGCCAGGTGGTCGGGGTGAAATAGCTATCGACCTTGTGAACCTCGTTCACCCCCTCCGGCAGATGCACGCTGACAGCCGCGGAGCGGATGGGGAAGTCGCGGTTCTGGCCGCGAATCACCTCCCACCAGAGTTGATCCCCACCCTCATAGATGCGCAGCCCGCCGTGAATGGTATATTGGAGTTGATAGCTGTGCGTGGAGTCGTATACGGGTTGATCAAAATACCAGCGGATGAAGAAGTTCTCATCCTCGGTGGAGGTCTCGAAGGTTCCAGGCTCTTCGCTGTAACTTGCCGCTAGCTCGCGGCCATCGGCCCACACTCGCACGTCGGAGATGCTTTCCAGGCGCGAGGTGCCGATGGAGTGAAACCCGAAGCGGAAGGGGCCGCCGCTGAAGGTCACTTGCCAGTCTTCGCTGATGAGGATATCCCCATCCCGCTCGACGGCCAGCTCCACATCGAGGCGATCCCAGACCAGATCGCGATCCTGAGCCGCGGCCGCCACGGCCAGCATCAGCATCGCGATTACGATAATCAGCGTGGCTTTCTTTGCCATCGGGCTCCTAAACCGCCACATTATAACCTGACCACTCGCCTTTGGAAAGTAGTCCCAAAGAACTATCGGCCCTTGCCTGAGTAGAACAGCAGCAGCGTGCTGCCATAGCGGCGCTGATCGATGAGGGCCAGATGGGCCAGACCGAGCGGCTGGTACTCTTTTGGGTATACCTGGGCGATGGCCACCCCCCCCAGGGCCAGCAGGTGGCTGCGCTCGTCCAGAGACTGCAGGGTGAGGGCCCACAGATTACGATGCTGTGGGGGCGCGATGTAGATGATGTCGAAAGGGCCCCAGGGGGTGTTGGCCAGGAAGTGGAACACATCGTCGCGGACCATGTGGCTGCGATCCTGGAAGCCGGTGAGGCGCAGATTCTCCTCGAGCACCCGAGCAGCCCTCCGCCCGTACTCGACGAACACGGCCGATTCGGCGCCGCGGCTGAGCGCCTCGATGCCCACGCTGCCCGTGCCGGCATAGAGGTCCAGAAAACGAGCCCCCTCCATCTGCGGCGCGAGGATATTGAAAAGCGCCTCTTTGACCCGATCGGTGATGGGCCGCGTCCCCTCCCCGGGCACGCTTTTGAGGCGCCGCCCCTTGGCCGTTCCTGCGATGACGCGCATGCTTTATGGCATTTGTGCGAATGTCTACCGGCCGCCGGGATCGGAACCCGCCGACCAGGTGTTGCGCTGCTCAGCCGAGCCTGAGCTTCGTCTCGGAATCCATTCGGAGTACGCCAGCTATCCCAGACCTCGCAATTTCTCAGCCAGCCGGTCTCGCTCCGCGCGCCTGCGAGCTATCTTCTCCCGTTCCCGCTGGACCACGGCGGGCGGGGCTTTCCCCACAAAGTCGCGTTTGGATAGCATCGCCTCCGAGCGGGCGATCTCGCGCTCCAGGCGATTCAGCTCGCCCTCCAGCCGCGCCCGCTCCTTGTCCCGATCGATCTCCACCACCAGCACGGTGGAGAGTTCCCCGCTGATCACCGTCGGTCCCTGGGGCCAGTTCGCCTCCGGCCCAGGTGCCAGACCCCCCAACTCGATGTGGGCCAGGCGAGCGAAGGCTTCACCTTGAACACGCAATTCGGAATAGCTGGGGCCTGCAGAGGTATAGGCTCGCGGCCTAACGTGCACTTCTATCCCGCCCTCGGCTCGCCAGTTCCGAATGGCGCGCACATGTTCCCAAATCATGGACTGGAGGCGCTCGGCCTTCTCATCCAGAGGGCCGGGCTCAGGCCAGCGGGCGACGATCAACGCCTCGCCGCGCGCCGCAGCACGCGGCAGGTGCTGCCAGATCTCTTCGGTCACAAAAGGCATGAAGGGGTGCAGCAGCCTGAGCGTTCGCTCGAAGACATGCACTAGCACATCGAGTGTCCTCGCTTTCGCTGCTGGGTCCTCCCCATACAGCGGTGTCTTGCTGGCTTCGATGTACCAGTCGGCGAACTCGCCCCAGAGGAACTCTTGGATCTGTCGCCCCGCCTCCCCGAATTGGAAACGATCCAGGAGGCGTTTGACCTCGCCGATCAAACGGTTGTGTCGGCTCAAGATCCAGCGATCGTAGAGGGCCTGGGGTTGAGGATCGCTATCCGGCGGCTCGTACCCCGGAGGAAGATTGGAGATGATAAATCGAGCCATGTTCCAGATCTTGTTGGCAAAGTTACGACCGTCCTCCACCCGCTGCCAGGAGAGCTTCAAATCCATCCCCGGCGTTCCGGCGGTGACCAGAGCGAAGCGCAGGGCATCGGTCCCATATTTCTCCATAACCTCCAAAGGGTTGATCACGTTCCCCTTGGTCTTGCTCATCCGCTCCCCCTTCTCGTCTCGGACCATCCCGTGGAGGTAGACGGTATGGAAGGGGATGTCGCCGGCGCACTCGATCCCCAGCATGATCATCCGGGCCACCCAGAAGAACAGGATATCGTACCCCGTCTCCAGCACCGAGGTGGGGTAAAAGTACCGCCAGTCCTCGGTCTCCTCCGGCCACCCCAAGGTGGAAAAGGGCCACAGGCCTGAGGAGAACCAGGTGTCCAACACGTCCGGATCCTGCTCCAGCCGCGAGCTGCCGCACTCCTGGCAGACCCGGGCGGCTTCCAGGTAGGCGATCCGATGGCCATTGTCGCAGGTCCAAACGGGGATACGGTGCCCCCACCAAAGTTGTCGGGAGATGACCCAGTCCCGGATGTTCTCCATCCAGTTGTAGTAGACCTTGGTGAAGCGCTCGGGCACGATCCTCATGCGGCCCTCACGGACCGCCTGGATCGCCGGCTCGGCCAGAGGTTTGATCTTCACAAACCACTGCTCCGAGACTAGGGGCTCGACCAAGCTGCGGCAACGGTAGCAGCGCCCAGGGGCATGGCGGTGATCCTCCACCTTGACCAGCAGCCCCTCGCGTTGGAGATCAGCCAGCAAACGCTCCCGCGCCTGGAAGCGGTCCAGGCCTGCGTAGGGGCCTGCCTCTTGGTTCAGCGTGGCGTCCAAGTTCATGATGTTGATGATGGGAAGCTCATGGCGTTGGCCGATCTCCCAGTCATCAGGGTCGTGGCCTGGGGTAACCTTGACCGCCCCGGTCCCGAAGGTCGGGTCCACCGCCTCGTCAGCGATGATGGGAATGCGCCGGTTGAGGACAGGCAAGATGGCTATTCGCCCCAGCCTATCTTTGTGCCGATCGTCATCGGGGTGGACGGCGACCGCGGTGTCTCCCAGGATCGTCTCCGGTCGGGTCGTCGCCACCTGGATGTAGCCTCCCCCCTCCAGGGGGTAGCGGACATGCCAAAGTTTTCCCATCTCCTCCTCGTGCTCCACCTCCAGGTCGGAGAGGGAGGTCTGATCCTGAGGGCACCAGTGGATGATCCGTTTACCTCGGTAGATCCATCCCTTTTCGAAGAGTCGGAGGAAGGCGGTCCGCACAGCCCGGGAGGGCCCTGGATCCATGGTGAACCGCTCTCGGGTCCAGTCGCAAGAGGCCCCCAGCCGCCGATGCTGCTGGGTGATGATCCCCCCATATTTCTCCTTCCAGGCCCAGGCCAGCTTGAGAAACCCCTCCCGTCCCAGGTCGTGACGAGTCAGCCGCCGGTCCCCGGCAGGGAGAGGGACATCGATCATCTCTAGTAGCTCCATGATGACCGGATCCCGCTCCGCCAGCCCCTTCTCGATCACGTAATGAACGGCGATGCTGGCGTGGTCGCTCCCCGGAAGCCACAGGGTGGGCTCCCCTCGCATCCGGTGCCAGCGGATCATAATGTCCTCCAGCGTGGCCGTGAGGGCGTGGCCCAAGTGCAGCTCACCCGTCACGTTGGGCGGCGGCATGATGATCACGAAGGGCTTCTTTTGCGGATCGATGTGCGGCGTGAAATAGCCCTTGGACTCCCACCACGGATAGAGCCGCTGCTCAACCGTCCAAAAATCATAGGTCTTGGGCAGTTCATCACCCACGATCGACTCACCCCCTTCCTGGCTGAATTCGAGAATCGACTGCACTGCAGCTAGAACGACGAGGCCCCTTTCGAGGGCGAAAGGGGCCTTCCGCGGTACCACCTCGGTTTCCCGAATCCTCAGGCCCATAGCGGTTTCGGGACACTCTCGCGGCTGTAACGGGCGGACCCGGAGGGGACTACTCTGTGGGCAGGCACGGGGGCCTGCCCCTACGTTCGTCTCCTCGGCTCCCAGGCGACCTTCAGCAGCGCTCGTTGCGGGAGGCTTTCAGCCAGCGACCTCCCTTCTCTACCAACGCGCTCCCCCCTGCGGGGCTTCCGCCTACTCCTCCTGTTCGCAGCCTCTCAGAATATTGCAAGAATTCTAACAGGAAATACTCTTTGTGTCAAGACACGGCGTATAGAAGCGCTATGGCTATGCGAACTCTTGAAAGGGGGTTGGCTGAGGAGAGCCTGCCCTTTTACCTCGTCAGGCGGCTTCGAAGAACGCTGCCAGCCAACAACAAAGCCCCACCTGCTACAGCCAAGAGCAAGATGAAATCAGACGGGGCATGCCCCGTGGTGGGCAGGAGCATCGCCTCCCCGCCGCTGCCCGCATCCGCTCCTGGAGGGGGACCATCCGTCGTGGTGGGGGTGGGTCCTGGAGGGGGGCCTGGGCTGCCAACGATGATGGGGTCGGGAAAGCAGGCCGACGCGGCCGCGGTGTCTCGTCCAGCCTGTTGAGCATGGCCCAGGTAAGCGCACACTTGATAGGAGCCGGGACTGCCAAAGGCATACTGCGCAGAGTAGCTCCCGCTACATGTGCCTCCGGGAGCGGGATTCAGGAGGGTTTGGGCCCCGTCGCCCCAGGTGATGAGAACCCAATTCTGGGATGTCTGCGGGCAGCCGGGGCGAGACCAGGATCCCGAGGCGGTGATGGGCTGCCCGATGGCTACGCTTGTCGGGCTAACCGCGATGGATATAGAGGCGCTGGCCTGAGCGACAACTATCGAGGCGAACTCGAGATCGGCCAGCACCAGAGCGGCAATCAAACTAGCGCGGGCCAGCGGCCTGAATCGGCTGGAGAACTTAAATCGCGGCCGGGGCAAATAACTGGGGTGAAAGGGGGCCGGCCCGCTCATTTGGCACCTCCCACAAGGGCCTGCGGTTCACTTATGTCACGTTTTGACCCATTCTAGTGCTTGTAAAGATATTTAACAATAGGAATTTCGTACCGTAGAGTAGACCCATCTGCCCAGATGGTAATGTTAGCGACGCCTTCCGTTCAAGGTCCAACAGCAATCTGGCCCCGACATCATCGGGGCCAGATGAACCACCCTACTCTGTTTCGCAGCCTGTTGCGATGGTGAGAAGGCGCTACCTCATAAAAAGCTAGCGGCGAAACTGAGTACTCTCCAGTAAGCCCGCCGTACAAAATCGGGCCAGCTTCGATCCGGCAAGAGCGGGGGAAAAGAAAGGGCCCCTGCCTCGTGCCAAGCGTTGCTCCAGCCGCTGGTGTCCCACAAGAGATCGGCGCCGGGCAGCCCGGCCTCGGCG
>JACPWV010000179.1 GCA_016196905.1 Chloroflexota bacterium
AAGACGGCTAAGGGCGCGGACATGGCCGCCCGCTGGCGGGCCTTCCAACGCTATTTGGCGGAGATCGAGAAATATACCGACTTGAGTCGGGCCCAAGAGATCTTCGATCGCTACCTGCCCTATGCCATTAGCTTCGGGCTGGAGGACTCCTGGATCCAGAAATTCGCCGCGGCCGACGCGCCGGCACCGCCCTGGTATGTGCCCTCTCGGCCCCTCTACGACGACCCTGGCGCGGGCAGAACAGGTAGAGCGGGCAGCGGGGGCCGCGGGGTTGGCCAGGCCTCGCCCGCACGACCGGGGGGCGGGGTGCCGTCGCTGCAGCCGATGAGCGATCGCATGGCCGGCTCGCTGCAGTCGATGAGCGACGGCTTGGCCTCTTTACTCAACAGCGCCGGTTCTACCTTCTCCAGCGCCCCTTCCAGCTCCAGCGGCGGGGGCGGCTGGAGCGGCGGCGGTGGTGGGGGCGGAGGCGGCGGCGGAGGCGGCGGAGGCGGCGGAGGTGGCAGCGGCTTCGGATAAGAGCTGGGCTGGCGACGGGAGCGCTCTGTCGATCGACCCGTCGCGTCTCTTCGATGCCGCATGGTGCGCGGTATGTACCATCAACTCGGCCCGTTTCAATCATCGACAGGGATCGGAGTGGAAAGTGGTCGGGCAAGGGCGGTTAGTGGGCACCCTCCTCATCGCGGGGGGGCTGCTCGTCAGCGGGGTAGCCAGCCTGTGGTTGATCGGCGTTTGGGTCAGCGGCCAGCTGCAATTCACCGGCTTCCTCCTCGGCCTGGCCCTGATCCTGCTGGTCTTCGCTGTGCCCCCCCTCGGGGTGGGGGGCTACCTTCTGGTTCGAGGCCGGACGGAGGAGCAGGAGTTCGCCCAGGTCGGAAGGGAGCGCAAACTGCTGGACATCGTTCAGACCCGGGGTCAGGTCCGCATCCCGGATCTGGCGTTGGAGATGCGGATGACCCGTGACCAGGTGAAGGATGCCCTCTACCGTGTGGTGGGCATGGGGCTCTTCACCGGCTACGTCAATTGGCAGGAGGGCATCCTCTACGCCAAAGAAGCGGCCGAGGTGAGTACCACCAAGTGTCCCAATTGCGGTGGGGTTCGAGAGCTAGTGGGCAAGGGCGTGGTGAAGTGCCCCTACTGTGGTGTGGAGTTGTTCATATCTTGAGCGCCCCCCGGGTGCCTCAGCGAAGGAGGGAGTATGGATTTGCGCGAGCGCGCACGAGGTTCCCAGAGCGCATGGGAGCGGCTGGTTGGGGCCATCCCCGGCTACCGAGGCTACAAAGAGAAGGAGCTGCGCCGCGAAGCGGATAAGCTGCTGCGGGGACACCTGGCCCGTCGCTTCGAGGAGGAGCGGGATCGCCTGAACGCCCTCCAGGTCCGCCTGGCGGATCGCGGCCAGTTCCAGCATCTGGTCTCCCTGGAGCGAGCCGTGATGAAGCTCCAGCTGCTCATCGATCGGCTGAAGACGGCCAACTACGGCTATGCGGGCTGGTTCGATGCGGTCAAGGTGCATGAAGGGGAATTGGATGCCCTCTACGAACACGACCGAGCCCTCATGGAGGGCGTGGATAAGGTCGATCAGGGGATTACCCACATGGCCGCGGCCACCGAGGAAGGGGTGATCGTAGCTGTCAGCGAGGTGCTGCTGGAGACCCTGGATGAACTCAACACGTACTTCAGCCGGCGCATGGATCTCATCCTAGGCTTGGAGGCTGCGGTGAAAGGACCTCCATCTGCCACTCAGGCCCCAGAGAGGGAGCCCCACCGGCGTAAGGGGGGCAAGTCAAGCACGAGTTGATCATCCCCAGGCCTGGGGTGGCGTGCGACGGTTCCGCTGATCCTTCATCCGCAGGCGTTCGAGGGAAGGAGGAGAGATGGCACGCATTTTTGATGTGATCGAGTTCTTCGATGAGAGTGGGCGGGAGATGGTTCATCGTATCCCCGAGCAGGGCTCAGGCGACTTTCGCCTGGGCTCCCAATTGATCGTGCGCGAATCGCAGGCGGCGGTCTTCTTCCGCGACGGCAAGGCCCTGGACACCTTCGGCCCCGGCCGCCACACCCTCACCACCGCCAACATCCCACTCTTGGTCAATCTCATCGGGTTGGCTTTCAGTGGGCAGACGCCCTTCAAGGCCGAGGTCTACTTCGCCAACCTGCGCGAGTTCGTGGAACAGAAGTGGGGGACGCCGGAGCCCATCGCCCTGCGGGACAGCGAGCTGGGCCTAGTGCGGCTGCGCGCCTTCGGGAACTACTCGATGCAGGTCGTGGAGCCGCAGCTCTTCGTGAACAAGATCGTGGGCACCCAGGGGCTGTACGCGACCGCCCAGATCGAGGACTTCCTGCGCAGCATCATCGTCTCCAATTTTAGTGACCTTCTCGGTGAAACGAGGCGTTCGCTCTTCGACCTGCCCGCCCTCTATGCGGAATTGGGAGCGGGGATCAAGGCCAAGGCCCAGGACGATTTCAAATCGCTGGGCATCGCTCTGAAGCTGCTCTACATCGCCAACATCTCCGCCACCGAGGAGACGGTCAAGGCCATCGACGAGCGGGCGGCCATGGGAGCCATCGGCAACATGGACGCCTACCTCAAGTTCAAGACCGCCCAGGCCATCGCCCGCGCCGCTGAGGCGGGCGGCGGGGGGGAGGCCGGCAGCTTGGCCGGGCTGGGAGCTGGACTGGGGGCGGGGGTGGGCATCGGATCGGCCATGGCCGGGGCGATGACCGAGGCCATGCGCGCTGGATCCGCCCCAGGCGGACCGCCACCCGGTCGCATGGGTAAGGCCGAGGTCCAAAAAGTGCTGGACGACCTGGATGTGAGCCTGGCCCAGGGGAAGATCAGCGAGGCCACCTACAGGGATCTCAAGGCCAAGTGGGAGAAGAAGTTGGCCGAGGCTACAGAATAACCCGCCAGAACCCGCCATCAGTCTGGCGGAGGAGGGCGATTTTCAAGCCATGGATGAGGAGTCCGCCGCAGGCGGACTCCTTGATTTTTATCGAAAGCGATGGTCGCGCGTCGATGCCGCTTCCCAGGATCTGGGCCGCGCACCGGCGAGGGCTTCTATGCTATAATTGCGCGACGCTCGACAGACCATAATATTTAGGTGGAAGGGAGTGGTAATGCGTCCCGACCAACGTGCCACTGATCAGATGCGTCCCGTGCGCATCACCCCCAATTTCCTCGAATATCCCGAGGGCTCGGCGCTGATCGAGATGGGTGGGACGCGGGTGATCTGCACAGCCACCATGGAGGAGAAGCTGCCTCAGTGGCTGCGCAACCAGGGCCAGGGGTGGGTCACCGCCGAGTACGGCATGCTGCCCCGTTCCACCCACGAGCGCACTCCGCGAGAGACGAATTTCCCCCGCGGACGCACCCAGGAGATCCGCCGCATGATCGGTCGTTCCCTGCGCAGCGCGGTGGAGCTGCGCTTGCTGGGGGAGCGGCTGATCACCGTGGATTGCGATGTGATCCAGGCCGATGGGGGGACGCGCACCGCCTCGGTCACGGCAGGCTATATCGCCCTGGCCATCGCCCTGCGCAAGATGATCCGCACCGGGGCGCTGCCCCCGGGGGTGCTCAGAACGCAGGTGGCGGCCATCAGCGTGGGGGTGGTGCAGGGCGAAGCCTTGCTCGATCTATCCTATGAAGAGGACAACCAGGCTGAGGTCGATTTCAACGTGGTGATGAACGGGCTGGGGGAGTTCGTGGAGGTGCAGGGCACGGCCGAGGGCGCGCCCTTCGTACGAGACCGGCTGGATGAGCTTCTGGCCCTGGCGGATAAGGGGATCAAAGAACTGCTCAAGATTCAGCAACAGGCTCTCAAGGCCGATTGACTCATGTTCGCCACAAGTTCGGCAGGGCGGGCGGGGATGCCCGCCATAGTTTTGGGCGACCGCTGTTTTCGCAGATTTCCCTAAGCGAGGGTTTGGCGCACCCAGCAGAGTTGGGTACAATCGGGACGAGGATTTGATGCGCACCCCGGCGGGAAAGGAGTGCCCCCATTACTATGAGGACTTCCACCGCGGGCGGAGCACTCAGGAGTGCCGTCTCATCCAGGCCAACCCGGCCTCCCCGCCTTGGCATCCCCGCGATTGTTTCAGTTGCCCCGTGCCCGCGATCCTGCAGGCCAACGGCAGCCCGAATTTAGTGCTCCGCGGCACGGTCCGAAAAGGATTCTTGGGCCTGATCGGCCGCCGGGTGGAGGTGCGGGCCTCCTGCGCTAAGCATCAGATTCCGATCGAGGATCCCTACGTGGGTTGTCCCCGCTGCAGCGCCGAGTTGGTGGATATCGTCGGGCTGCTGGGTCCCCACGACGAGTAGAACCTCTCGACTTTCGATGTCGCCCACCCTTCCGCTGGCCGGTTGCTGATTCGCGATGGCGTTGTTCGTCGGCCGGTCAAAGAGCTTCTTGTCCTGTTCACTTATTCCTCGATGCTCTTGCCTGGATAAAAGTAGTATCGATCCTCTTCGTTTTCGGGGAACAGCTTTTCCAGGCACACCCCATCGAGATAATGATGGTAAAGATCCCAGACCTCTTTGCCCAAGACCCAGGCCCCACCAAACTTCCGCAGGTCGATGGGTTCGGAAAATCCCCGCATCGTCAGGTCGTTCCGGTTGCCGGTCCAATCGCTGTAATAATCAGGGTAGTAGGAAAGCGCTAAATCGCGTGTCGTGTCGAAGGTGGCAGGCTTCCCTAATAGTTCAGGGTGCCGCGATTGGGCCACGGAACCCACCTTCCCGTTCTCCCAGTAGATCACCAGGTTGTGATCGTAATCTTCGGGGGCTTCGATGAGCACCAGGGTCGGCCGGTGCCCATGATACCAAAGCACGGCGGCCGCGAACAGCGCGCCCTCAAAGCAATGGGCGGTTCGCGTCCTCAAAACCTCGAGGGGCGACTGGGTCGTTTCTCCGTCCTCCTCGAAGTTGTAGCGAATCTCCAGGGTCAAGAAGGCTTGGACCTCTTGCGGCGTGTTGAGGCTTTCGATAAGCGCTATCTCTTCAGGTTTCAGAGCCGATCGGAATTCTTTGTGAGGGAATAGCACGGCGTGTTTCTGCATGTCCAAGGATTATAGGCGAATCCCATTATCTTTAGGAGGCGACCCAGCGCACGGCTTCATCCCGATCACAGTACTTCTGAGCACAACAAGAGCCCGTTTTGCGGGAGCCCACAGGTGCCTCCCCTACAACCGCCCTCTCGCGCAGTGGGTATTTTGTAGGGGCGGGACCTGTGCCCGCCCGTCCGCCTCTTTTTCGTCGGGCTGAAGCCCGACGCCACCGAGCGTAAATGTAGCGTCGCCCTTTAGGGCGACGTTTCAATGCTGGTCCCTACTCACGCCTCGAGTTCTTTGATCTGCATCTCCAGGTCCTGGATTTCCAGCTCCCACGGCGCGATGATCTCGGCGACGTCCTCCTGGTTGGCCCAGCCTTTATGCTCTATAAACTGTTTGATTTGCTGATAGATGGCCTTCTCCTTATACAGCTTCTCCTGAGTTCGGGCGCCTATCCTCTGCCTCACATATTCTCCGCCCGCCTGACCCGATCCGATCAGGGCCGTCCTTGCCCGACGTTCGCCGGCCCGGGCTCGCGCGCGTTCTTCCCACCAAGTCACGGTGAGCATGTTGGGGAGCTGCTCTGCTTGAAGTCGTCGGAGGCGAGCTGCCTCCCAGTGCTGGATGAGGTCCTCGATCGCCATGATATCTCCTTCCTACATGACATGTGCTTAAGGTTAGGCCAGCTTTGCCTCGCAGCCAGGCAAAGGCCGCTACAGTTTCGGAGGGGGATGGGTCAGGCCAAGGGCCCCTTTTTCTTGGAATGAGCCTCGATCG
>JACPWV010000169.1 GCA_016196905.1 Chloroflexota bacterium
AGGCAGCGGCGGCACTCGAGTGCCGCCCATGTTCTCAACTGGCCGGTGACCAGGATCCCCTCCGCGGTGCGCAGCATGTGCGCCGGCCCCCTGAGGGGGGCGCGGATCGCCAGCTCCCCATCGATGCTGCTGATATCCTCGTCCAAGGTGTAATCGCGAGTGGTCCCGGTGGGGGCCTTGAGCAACTGACTGACATTGAATTCCATGGAGACTCCCTTATTACTCAGGGGTTCAGTTCGATTATAAGAGCGGGAGGCACCCCTGTCAAGGACGATCGCCCCCCAGCGGTTTAGAGCGATCCCGGCCCGTGGACTGCAGGTATTCCAGGCCGTTGCGCACAGTGGTCTGCAGCGCCAACAGGCGATCCTCCAGCTCGCCCAGGACCTTGATGGCATAATCATCAGCCTCCCGGCGCAGCCGCTCCGCCTCCTGCTGGGCCTCCTGCAGAATGATCGACCGTTTTTCCTCGGCCGATTTGAGCAGCTCGCCACTGGTCAGGAGTTTCTCGGCCTCCTCGCGAGCCCTGACCAGCAACAACTCGGCTTCCTGCCTGGCCTTGGCCAGCACCTCCTCTCGCTCCGCGCTGAGGCGCTGGGCCTCGCGCAGGTCCTTGGGGAGGGAGACGCGTATCTGATCGATGATCCCCAGGATCTCCTCACGATCCACCACCGCGCCGCCGCCCAGAGGCACTTTGCGGGCCCGCTGGATCAGGCTCTCCAGGCGATCGATCAAATAAAGGATCTCCACGGAGACCTCAGTCGCGGATGGAGATCATGCGGATGCGTTCGCGCTCCTCGGGGCTGAGCTGGCGCAACTTCTCGCGCAGCGCGGACGCCACGTGGGGCGGGACCAGGTGTTGGATATCGGCACCCAGCTTGGCCAGCTCCTTGACCAGGCTGGCGCTCAAGAATTGATAATCGGCGTGGTACATCAAGCAGACCGTCTCGATCTCCGGCGCCAGTGAGGAGTTGGTGAGGGCGATTTGGGATTCGTGCTCGAAGTCGGAGATGACCCGCAGCCCGCGCACCATGGCCTGGGCCCCACGCCGGCGGGCGAACTCCACGGTCAGCCCCTCGTAGGCTTCCACGCTCACATTGGGAAAGTCTTTCACCGCCTCGCTGAAGAGATCGACCCGTTCCTCAACACTGAACAGGACCGGCTTGTTGGGATCGGCATAGACGCCGATGATGAGGTGATCGAAGAGGGCCGCCGCGCGGCGGGCGATGTCCAGGTGGCCGTTGGTAACCGGATCGAAGGAGCCGGGGAACAGGGCGGTGGTCATTGAATAACCCTCCCAGGCGATTATAGCATAGATCGCGCTTCATGCCTTTCGCTCAGGAAGGCTCAAACGCGCCTGGCGCGTTTTGTGCGCCGGCGAAGGCCTGCCAGAATCTCTGGGAGGCCTCTGCCAAGAGCTTGTGCTCAGGGGAGCTCAGCTCCGCATCGACCTCGAGGATTTGGGTGGCTATCTTTCGGGCCTGCTCCAGGGTAGCGGTGTCGGCAAAAGAGGCCACCTTGAGCTTCGTGAATCCGGCTTGGCGTTTGAGGAAGTCGCCTGGGCCGCGCAGGCGCAAGTCAGCCTCCGCCAGCGCGAAGCCGTCGTTGGTGTCCTCTATGATCTGCAGTCGCTCGGCCACCTCAGGGTGGGTGGAGTCGGAAAGCAGGAGGCAGTCGCTCGGATACTCGCCGCGGCCCACGCGCCCCCGCAACTGGTGGAGCTGTGCCAGGCCAAAACGCTCTGCTCCCTCGATCAGCATGACGGTGGCATTGGGCACGTCAATGCCCACCTCCACTACTGGCGTCGCCACCAGCACCGCCCACCGGCCGTCCCGGAGGTGGTGCATGGCACGGTCCTTCTGCGTGGAGGACATCTGACCGTGCAGCAGACCCATGCGCTCCGCCAAGTCGGGAAAGACCTCCTGCCGCAGGCGATCGAACTCGGTGGTGGCAGCCTTGACCTGGAGGACCTCCGAGTCCTCGATCAGCGGGCAGATGACAAAGGCCTGGCGGCCCTGCTGGACCTGTTGACGCAGGAAGTCGTAGGCGATCTGGCGTTGCTCTGGGCCCACCCAGCGGGTCTTCACCGGCAGGCGGCCCGGCGGCAACTCATCGATGCTGGAGAGGTCCAGATCGCCATAGAGGGTCAAGGCCAGGCTGCGGGGGATGGGGGTGGCGCTCATGACCAGCACGTGAGGCGCCCGCCTCAGGCGGGCTTTCTGGCGCAGGGCCTGACGCTGGCGCACCCCGAAGCGGTGCTGCTCATCGATGATGACCAAGCCCAGAGCCTGGTACTCCACGCCCGCTTGGATGAGCGCGTGGGTGCCCACCACGATATCCACCTCACCCGCCGCGATCTCGCCATAGAGGGCATCCCGTTCAGGCCCGCGGACGCTTCCGGTCAGGAGTCGAACTTGTAAGGGCCGAGGACTGCCGGGGGCGGGTGACTCGATCTCGATACCGCGATAGAGATCACCAAGGGTTCGATCATGCTGCTCGGCCAGGATCTCGGTGGGGGCCATCAGCGCAGCCTGAAGGCCGTTGGCCGCCGCCACCAGCATGGCCGCGGCGGCCACCACCGTCTTGCCCGAGCCCACATCGCCCTGCAGCAGGCGGCTCATGGGCTGCGGGGTGGCCAGATCGGCCAGGATCTCATGGAGGGCGCGCTGTTGGGCGGCGGTGAGTTGGAAAGGGAGCGCGGCTAGGAAGCGGTCCAGCGTGCTGCGATCGATCTCCAGGGCGCGGCCGGGCTGCGCGCGCCAGGCCCGCCTCTGGCGGAGGACACCCAGCTGGAAAAGCAGGAGCTCCTCGAAAGCCAGGCGTCGGCGCGCGCGCCGCGCTAACTCCCAATCGTCGGGGAAGTGAATCTGCTGGATGGCCGTGGGCAGATCGAGGAGATCGACCTGTTGGCGCAGGGAGGGGGAGAGCGGGTCGAGGAGTTGGCCGGCCCAGGTATCGATGGTGCGCTTCAACAGGCGACGCAACCAACGCGGGCCGACTCCCTGGGTCAAGGGATAGACGGGGACCAGGCGGCCGGTATGGATCAGCTCGCTATCGATCGGCTCCCAGCTGGGGTGTTCCAGGGTCAAGCGCCCTTGGTACTGGCGCACCTTCCCGCTGAACACGAATTCCTCCCCGGGGCGGAGTTGTTTCTGCAGGTAGGGCGGGAGGTTGAACCAGGTGACCTGGATAGTGCCCGTCCCATCGGAGAGGATGCCCTGGGTCAGGCTCAGGCGCCGCTGGCGGCTGCTCCGACTGTGCACCTCCCAAATGCGGGCGACGATGCTGGCCTCCTGGCTGTACTGCAGCTGGCCGATCTTTTTGAGCGCGGAATAATCTTCATAACGATGGGGGAACAGATAGAGAAGGTCCCGGATGGTGCGCATGCCCAAACGATCCAGGCGGCGGGCGAAGTTCTCGCGCACGCCTTTGAGCTGGGTTACGGGAGAGTCCAGATCGACTTGGGGCGCGCGCGGTGGGGCCATACTTGGAGGTCGCCGGCGGCGCGCCGATTTTCTGGGCCAGGGAGGGCTGCCCAGCGTACGTCGAATCTGGGCGATGAGGCGCTTCCGGCCGGCTGCATCTTCGCGCGGGTAACGCTGGAGGAGCTCTGCGATGGTCGAACTCGCGCCCTCTGCCGACTCGCTCGACGCGGCTCCTTCAGCGGTCGAGGCCTGGCGGATCCAGGCCTCGGCGAAGCGCTGCAACCCGCCCATCACCGCCTGGTTGTTGAAGCCTCTCTCTTCCTCGAGGGCGAGGATCTTCTCCAGTCGCTCGACGATGGGCGGACGACCGTGGGAAAGCGCCGACCTAGCTCTCAAGGGCCTGCCTCGCTCCTCCAGCGTATGCTTTCGTAGACGAAGATGCCCAGCGCGTTGGGGCCCACGTGGGTGGCCAGGGCCGGGCCGTAGGGGGCCACTCCCACCTCCAGCTTGGGGAAGGCCGTCTCCAGGCGGTGAAGCAACTCGGGCAGCTCGATGCCGTCGGTGCCGTGGAGCACGGTGATCTTCTCGATGCTGGGGAACTCGGTGATGAACTCGAAGAGGCGCTCGACGGCCTTGCCTTTGGATTTGACCTTCTCCAAGGGAACGATGTCTCCATCCTCCACGATGAGCAGCGGTTTGATGCCGAGCATGCTTCCCAACAGCGCGTGGGAAGCGGCGATGCGTCCGCCGCGAGACAGATAATCCAGATTTTTCACGAAAAAGACCAAGTAGAGGTGGGGCATCATCCCCCGCACCAGACGCACGATATCGTCGAGGGGCGCGCCTCGGCGGGCGGCCTCCGCCGCCGCCACCACCAAGGCTGGGCGGTGAGGTGGTGGGCAGGTATTGAGACTGACTTACTTTGCGAAAGAAAGCGCGGGGGGTGAGCTCCACCCCGTCGAGATAAGTTTCGCGGCGCCCGAAGTGGATACGCACCGGGAGGGTAGAAATCCCCAGGCGCTGGGCGACCTCGGGGCGAATGTCGGCGGTGCTATCGGTGACGATGCGCACCGTTCGGGTCCCGACTTCTTCGCGGGCAGGGCTCCGCTTTGGCGAGCGTGTTCGCGAGCGTGATGGTTTGCTCATTCGACTGAGATGATATAGGGGTAGTGGGGTTGGCCCCCGTGGATGCACTCCACCTGCTGCTGGGGATACCAGCGACGGATCTGGTCAGCCAGTTCCTGCGCTCGGTCCGGGTCGATCTGGTCTCCGTAGTAAAGGGTGATGACTTCGAACTGCTCCGCGGGCAGGGCGCCCAGGCCGCGGCGCACCACCGCTTGGAGGGTGGGGCCGGCAGCCACCAGCTGGTCGTTGAGTAGGGCGATGAAGTGTCCCTTCTTGACCACGATGCCTTGACTGGAGGTGGGGCGGACCGCGGTGGTGATCTCCAGGGTGTGCACGGAGCCAGCTGCTTTGTGCATGGCTTGGAGGTTGGTCTCCAGGTCGAGCTTGGGGTTGAAGGCCAGCAAGGCCGCCACCCCCTGAGGGAGGGTCTGGGTGGGCACGACTCGCACCTGCTTCTTGGAGAGTTTTCGGGCCTGCTCGGCGGCCATCCAGATATTCTTGTTATTGGGGAGCAGGATAATGTGCTCCGAGGGCTGAGCCTCAAGGGGCCCCAGGATCTCCTGGGTGCTGGGGTTCATCGTCTGCCCTCCGGGCACCACCCCGGTTGCCCCCAGACTCTCGAAGACCCGGCGCAGGCCCTCCCCGACCACCACCGCCACTACCCCGATGCCCGGTTCGACTCGAGCTTCGGGTCGCGAGATCGAGGGTGCGAGGGTGCCGAGGGACGGGCCGACTTCGGCCTTGGCGCGACCGGCCTCCTGGCCGAGGAGCAGGTACTGATGGTGCTGATCCTGCATATTATCGATCTTGATCTTGTGCAAGATGCCCTGGCCGCTGGCGAAGCTGAGCACCTTCCCGGGATCGAAGGTGTGAACGTGCACTTTGATCAGGTCGCTGTCTCCCACCACCAAGGCCGAATCGCCCAGGCCGGCGATGCGCTTGCGGATGCGGGGCAGACTTAAAGCCTGGCCTTGGATGATGAACTCGGTGCAGTAGCCCCACTCCATCTGGCCCTGTCCCGTTGGGGCGGGCGCCTCGAGGCGGACCCCCGGGGCCATCTGGGGCAGCTGGGCGATGGGCAGCTCCTCCCCCTTCAAGTAGCGCAAGAAGCCATCCAGGATGACGTACAAACCCTCCCCGCCGGCGTCCACCACCCCGGCCTCGCGTAGGACATCCAGAAGGCTAGTGGTTTTGGCTACCGATTGGCGGGCCGCGGCCACCGTGCGCTCCAAGACCCCGATCAAGTCGGCCCCCGCGCTGGCCGCTGCCTGGGCCGCCTCGGCCGCCTCGCGGACGACGGTGAGCATGGTTCCCTCCACCGGCTGGATCACCCCTTGATAAGCGGTGATCGACCCCTGACTCAGCCCGCGGGCGAACTCCTGGGAGCCCATCGTCTCGGCTCCCTCTAAACCGTTGGCCAGCCCGCGCAGGATCTGGGAGAGAATCACCCCCGAGTTCCCTCGCGCCCCCATCAGCGATCCGTAGGCCGCGGCTTTGGCCGCCGCCACCACTGAATCGGAAGAGGACTCGCGCACCTCTTTCAAGGCGGCCTGCATACTGAGAAGCATGTTGGTGCCCGTATCTCCGTCAGGGACGGGGAAGACGTTGAGGGCGTTGATGGCAGGCACGTACCTCTCCAGCCAGGCGGTAGCCACCCCCAGCATACGCGCAAAATCCTGGCCATCGCAGTGGAGCCCGCCAGAGGCGGGCCGTTGGCCGCGCGTCTCCAGCTCAGCCAAGGGATTTACTGCCTCCCCCGCGGGCCCGGCCTCGCTTCGCCCTGCCCGCCACTGCGTCAGGGGAGCTCACGCGCAGGCCCTGGACGTGGACGGTGACCCGTTCCACGGGCATGCCCAGGGCCTTCTCCACGTTGTATTTCACGCTGTGGATGATGCTCTGGGCCACCTCCGAAACCCGAGTGCCGTACTCGATCACAACGTAGAGGTCGATGTGGATGCGATCCTCCACCACCCTAACCTCCACCCCCCGCCGATGAGCCTCCCAGGGATGCAGCAGCTCGGCGATGCCCTCGCGCAGGGTGGGGGAGGATAGGCCCACCACCCCGTAGCACTGCAGAACGGCTTGGCTGGCCAGGTTGGCGATGGCGGTGGGGGAGATCTCGATCTTGCCCAGGTTAGTGTCTTGGGTCATGTTCAGTCACTCTCCATTTGCGAACAGCCACCGGTTATGATATCATTTTTATTCAGCAGGAGGGGAACTCATGGCGCGCAGTTGCGAGCTATGTGGCCGGGGCCCGCAGTTCGGGTACCGCGTTAGCCACGCCAAGAACCGAACCAAAAGAGTGTTTCACCTCAACCTCCAGAAAACCACCCTCGTTCTTCGCGGCGCCACTCGCCGAATGCGCGTCTGCGCCAACTGCCTGCGTTCGCTCGAGCGAGGTATTTCTCCCGAGAGGTTAATGGCCTAGTTCGCCGTGAGCTAGGGTCTACAACCCCGATGCCCTCGGGGTTTTTTAGTTCCCTTATTGCTAACCCCGGCCCGCTAGCGCGGTTGCGTCGAGCGCAGAGCGGCGATGGACTCGCGCAGCGCGCGCAGCCCGGCCGCGGCCCCGCCGGGAGTCTGGAAGACGGCGGTGGCGGCCACCAGGACATCGGCGCCCGCCTCCACCAGCTTGGGCGCCCAATGGGTATCGATCCCCCCATCCACCTCCAACTCGCACCCCAGATGTCCTTCGTCGATGAGCTGTCGAGCGTGTTCAACCTTGGCCAGCGTCTCGGGAATGAGTTGCTGGCCGGCGTAGCCTGGGTTCACCGTCATCACCAGGATCTGATCGATCTCCGGCAACACCCTCTCGAGCACGGATAGGGGGGTGGCAGGTTTGAGGGCCACACCGACGTGCAGCCCAGCCTCCCGAATCGCTTCGATCAATCGCTGCAGATCCGAGGCCACCTCCTGATGGACGATAAGCCCCTCGACCCCCGTCTCTCGAAAGGCTCGAATGTGCCTTTCCGGCTCCACGATCATCAGGTGAGCCTCCAAGGGAAGCCGGGTGGATTTGCGAATGGCCTGCACCACCACCGGCCCGATGGTGATCTCGGGGACGAAGCGACCGTCCATCACATCGATGTGGATGCGATCGGCGCCGCCCGCCTCCACCGCGGCTACTTCATCAGCCAGCCGGGAGAAATCGGCGGAGAGAATGGAGGGTGCGATCTTGACCAAGTCAGCCTCGCTTCGAGTTTGTGTCAATACTAATCATACCTCGGCCGCCGCCCGCAGAGCAAGTGTGAGAACGGGTCGGGTAGACTCGAGGGATGGCCGTACAGGGGTCTGGCGCCCTTGTAGTTCTTGACTTCTGGAGAGGGGAATAAATTCTAGAAGGCTCAAAGACTGAATTTAACATAACATCAGTGCCCAGGTTGATCTATGGAATGGTTGAGTCCCTGGGAGATCTCCATATAATTATCGGCGCGAACCGGTGGGCACGATTTTAGGGGATGTGATCATCTCTTTTCCGATTCTCATCCTGTATTTACTCCTGATTTGGTTTGGTCTGGCCCTATTCTCTGGGTTCGCCAGCGCTTAAATACAAGTCTACAGAGTTGTTACAGGGCATTACAGGCCATGGAGCTTGTAAAGACGATTAAATTTTGGGAAGCGTTGGGGGGGTAGGCGATGAGAATCGCTAAAGGAAAGCTTTACGCCATCCTAACCGGTGACGTTGTTGGTTCATCGAAGCTGAAGGGGAAAGCGCGAGTAACTCTGGTTCGGGCAATGAAAGAAACTTCTACGGAATTGCGTGAGAATTTCGGTGGCCTGGTACCCTTTGATGTCGATATATTTAGAGGCGATAGCTGGCAGCTTGTTGTCACCGATCCAGCCCAGTCTCTAAGAATTGGGCTTTTCTTTAGGGCTTCTGTGCGTGCTCGAATGAGGTCCAAGAAAGTAGATACTCGTGTCGCTATTGGCATTGGAACGATGGATTTCCTTCCCGGCAAGAATGTGTCAAGTGGTGATGGTGAAGCATTTCGAAGATCGGGTACGGCCTTGGAAAGTATGTCAAGGACACGAAGAATGGCTCTTGATTGTCCCGTGGCTATTTCGAGCGGCCATGCTCAAGCTTTCGATATAGTGATGCGTTTCGTGGATGTGCTTGCTCGAGGCTGGACAGAAAAGCAAGCGCAAGCTGTTACCGGAGCACTCAGAGAGTGGACCCAAGAGAAGATTGCAAAAATGTGGCCGGGAAAAGAAATAACACAGCAAGCGGTGGCCCAACACCTTGACAGAGCTGGTTGGAACGCTGTCGAGAACGGGCTGCAATTCTTTGAGCGTAGCGTTCGAGCACTCACATAATCAGGCCACATTTCCTTCCGGATCCAGCGCCTACAAGCTATGGCAGTTGTATCGCGCCGATACAAGCCCAAAGACTTGTGATTGGTTGAAGTCTTTCTAGGAAAGATTGCAAAGAGGGAGGGATTATCAAGCAAGTTCTCCAAGAGGGATAACGGTGAGCGATCTTGCTAAGCAGTTGGTAATTTCTCTTTTCGCGGCCCATGTTGTTGGCGACTTCATTCTTCAATCTGAAGAAGATGTAGCAAGGAAAGCCAACATTAGAGTGCTGCTGATACATTCAGCGAAAGTAGCACTATTGAGCTATTTATCAATAGGGTTGTGGAAAACGTGGGAAATTCCTGTCGTAATATTTCTGTCTCACTCAATTATCGATTTCATTAAGGGCAAGATGTCACGCAAAGATCTAAATGTCCTCAGCATTGATCAGCTAGCTCATATTTCAGTCATCTTTGCCATTTCGGTCGTCATCACGTCGATAGACAGGGTATCGTGGGTACCCTTCTGGGAAACTCAATTCGGCTCTGCTTATTATCATCTACTAGTTATAACCTCTGGGGTCATTGTGACAGTATTTGCAGGAGCCATCATAGTTGGTTTCGCTGTCGAGCCATTTCTAGACCAGCTAAAAAGCACTGTGCAAAGTTTTTCCGCCAGTGGCGGTAATCTCAACAGCATTTCTTCTAGAGGATTTGAGAATGGCGGGAAGGTAATAGGTCAACTCGAACGCGCATTGATCTTCGTCCTAGTACTAGTTGATCAGCCAACAGCGATTGGCTTCTTGATAGCAGCGAAATCGATTTTCAGATTTGGGGAGATTAGAGAGCGAGCTAATAGAATGGAAGCGGAGTATATAATTATTGGAACTTTTATGAGCTTCTTATTCGGTATGATCATGAGCTACCTGACAAGATATGTACTTGATTTCATCTAATCGATTTGTCACCAGCTCGTCTGCTACCCGTAGGCATGAATGGCATCGAGAGTGAGGTGTTTTCTTTAAATGTCTCCGCCGGGATAAGATATATAAATATGCATTTCTAATAGCGGCTCTTGGCGCGCGGCCATTATGCTGTAATGCAGGACCGCGTGCTAGGCAGGAATCTTACCTGGTGCAGTTCAGTGGCGGTTTTTCCCCGTAATATCCTCTTTGCCTGTAAAAGCCGTTGACCGGGCTCTCAGGCCCGGTCGGCTTTTCGTATGAC
>JACPWV010000010.1 GCA_016196905.1 Chloroflexota bacterium
ACTTGACCAGCTCCAGGCGCACCTTCCCATTGAAGCTCTCGATCGGGAAGATCTCCTCGAACAGCTCGTTGAGCCCCTCCTCTTGGAACCACTGGAAGGAGCGCCGCTGGATTTCGATAAGGGAGGGGATATCCAGGATATCCGGCAGGCGGGCGTAGGATTTCTGGCCCGGTCTATAACCGTCCACCCAGGGCTGGAAGCTTTCCAAGTCGAAAAGGGTCCGCTGCAGCTCGTTCACAGCCACGTTCGCTCGGCTCCCCGCCGTGCGCACCATTTTGGCCATGGGGTTATACAACCTCCTTGGGGTACCCTACACAAACAAAAAGAGGCGTAGAACTTGAGTTCCGAGGTAACAGCAAATAGTTATAATATCACACTTTTTCGCAAATGTCAACATATTGGCGGTATCCCCCATAGAGCACCTTGCCCCACTTGGGAGTGGGAAGCCAACCGCCATTCCATCCAAGCCTGCGGTCTCTGTGAGATCAGCCTCGACGGCTCGTGCGTAGTCGGGGTGAAGGACTCTATCGCCGCCCGAACGAGCAGTACGCACCAAAGCTTTTCCGCGGCCCGCCGCTGGGGAGGCAATCCGTTTTCCATCGCAGCTGAGACTGCCACGAGTTGCCTTGACATCTTGAGCAAGGTATTATTAAATCGCCAAGGTTTTTGGGGGACGCGGCGCCTTGATCGGACCTCAGATGCACAAGCGGGCCAGACTGATTCTTGTCCTCAGCGCGCTGGCGCTGCTTGGCCTCTTAGTTACCCCCGAGGTCGCCCGCGCCGATCCGCCCACCCCTTTGAACCCCCTCACCTCCGGTGGGGAGTCCATTCGAAACCTCTTCAACCTCGTCCTCATCCCGGCTCTGGTGGTGTTCTTCGGGGTGGAGGGCGCCATCCTCTACGTCGTACTGCGCTACCGCCGCCGCCCGGGCACGGTGGCGGAGCCCGCGCAGATCCACGGCCATACCCGGTTGGAGGTCGCCTGGACCCTGGCCCCCGCCGCGGTGCTGGCGATGCTTTTTTTCTGGACCGTGCAAACGCTAGAGAGCGTGCAGGCCGTGCCTCCCGACGCGCTGCGCGTGGAGGTGATCGGGCACCAATGGTGGTGGGAGTTCCGCTACCCCGATTTGGAGATCACCACCGCCGGAGAGTTGGTGGTGCCGGTAGGGAAACCGGTCCGTTTCGACATCACCTCCGCCGATGTGATCCACAGCTTCTGGGTGCCCGAGCTGGCCGGCAAGGTCGACGCGATCCCCGGACAGGTGAACGTGACCTGGGTGGAGATCAACGAGCCTGGGGAATATGCGGGAGGGCGCGGCCGGGATGAGCATCTGCACGGCCAATGCGCCGAGTTCTGCGGCATGGCTCACGCCTATATGCTACTGCGCGTTAAGGCTTTGCCGCCCGCGGAGTTCGAGGCCTGGGTTGAGCGCCAGCAGGCTCCCGCCCCCGAGGAGTTGACCGGCTTGGCGGCCCAGGGCCGCGATCTCTTTGTGAATGGGTTCTGCCAGGCGTGCCACACCATTCGCGGGACCAGCGCGCAGGGAAGCATCGGGCCCGACCTGAGCCATTTCGCGAGTCGAGATCTGCTGGCCAGTTTTCTGGACAATACCCCTGAGAACTTGAGAGCTTGGATCGCAGACCCGCCCGCGGTCAAGCCCGGGACTAAGATGCCCAAGTACCTTCTGAGCCCCGAGGAGATCGACGCGCTGGTAACTTTCTTGAAGGCGATGGAGTGAGGAGGAAACATGGCTACCGTAGCCTTGCCTCGCACAGTGCCAGCCCGCTACCCCACGGGCATCGGGGGCTGGATCACCACCACCGATCATAAGCGCATCGGGATCCTGTACTTCACCACTGCCCTCCTCTTTTTCTTGGTGGGAGGACTCGAAGCTCTGTTCATACGGCTGGAGCTATCCCAACCCGGCCGACAATTCGTCTCTCCCGAGGTCTTCAACCAGCTCTTCAGCATGCACGGAACGACCATGATCTTCCTATTCATCATCCCCATTTTGGTGGGGGGATTCGGCAACTACATCGTGCCCCTGCACATCGGTGCCGCGGACATGGCTTTCCCGCGCCTCAACGCCCTGAGCTACTGGCTCTTCCTGGCCTCGGGCTTTCTCATGTATGGCGGACTGCTCTTCGGAGGGCTGGCCGCCGGGGGTTGGACGGGCTACGTCCCTCTCACCAACAGCGTCTTCTCCCCGGGCCGGGGTATGGATTTCTGGGTGGTGGGGCTCTTGGTGACCGGGACCTCCTCCACCCTCGGAGCCATCAACTTCCTGGCCACCATCCTGAAACTGCGGGGCCCGGGGATGACCCTCCATCGCATGCCCCTCTTCGTGTGGACGATCATGGTTACCGCCACCATGATCATCCTGGCCACCCCGGTGCTGGCGGCGGCCCTGACCTTGCTCCTCTTCGATCGCCAATTGGGGACCGGCTTCTTCAACGCCGCCCAAAAGGGGAACCCCGTCATCTGGCAGCATATGTTCTGGTTCTACTCTCACCCTGCCGTGTACATCATGATCCTGCCCGCCATGGGCATCGTCTCCGAAGTCCTCCCCGTCTTCTCTCGCAAGCCCATCTTCGGCTACAAGGCCATCGCTTACTCCAGCGCCGCCATCGGCTTTATCGGTTTTCTGGTTTGGGCTCACCACATGTTCACCGTGGGTCTCAGCCCGCTCCTCCTGGCCTTCTTCGCCCTGGTGACCATGGCCGTAGCGGTTCCCACCGGAGTGAAGATGTTCAGCTGGATCGCCACGCTGTGGGGCGGTTCGCTGGACTTCAAGTCGCCGTTGCTCTTCGCCCTGGGCTTCATGTCCATGTTCCTCATGGGGGGCATCAGTGGGGTCTTTCAGGCGGTGATTCCCGTGGACTGGCAGCTCCACGACACCTATTGGGTAGTGGCCCACCTCCACTATGTGCTCTTCGGAGGGAGTGTCCTCGGCCTCTTCGCTGGAATCTATTACTGGTGGCCCAAGATGACCGGGCGGATGCTGGATGAGCGGCTGGGACAGATCCACTTCTGGCTGACGTTCATCGGCTTCAACCTGACCTTCTTCCCCATGCACATCCTGGGTCTGCTGGGCATGCCCCGGCGGATCGCCGACTACCGACCGGACCTGGGATGGGCCGACCTCAACCTTCTCATCACGGTCGGGGCCTTTATCATCGCCCTGGCCACTCTGATCTTCCTTTACAATGCCGCGACGAGTTTGCGTCGGGGCACTAGGGCTCCCGATGACCCCTGGGAGGGGAATACCCTGGAGTGGATGACCTCCTCCCCCCCTCCGCCGCACAACTTCGATCACCTCCCCACCGTGGAGAGCGCGCGGCCGGCCCGCGATTGGCGTCTCCGAAACAGTCATCCCCGGTGATGGAAAAGGCATCGTTGCCTGGACGAATCCCCGGTTAGGAGCGACCGTTTGTGAAGCGAAAGTCGATCTTCCAAGGCTTGGCGCTGACCACCGCCGCCAGCACCTATGCGCTGCTGGTGCTGGGTGGAGTGGTGCGCGCCACCGGCTCCGGCCTGGCTTGCCCCGACTGGCCCTTGTGCCACGGGCAGCTGATCCCGCCGCTCGAGGGCCCCATCCTTATCGAGTACGCCCATCGCCTGGATGCTTTATTGGTCAGCCTGTTAATCGTCGCCAGCGCCTTTGTGGCTTGGCGCTATCACCGCTCGGATCGCTCCATTCTCTACCCGGCGCTGCTTGGGGTGCCGCTTTTGATCGCCCAAATCATGCTGGGTGGGCTGACCGTGCTCTTCGAACTCCCCCCGGGCATCGTGCTCCTCCACCTGGCCACCGCCTTGGGCCTCTTGGCTTCCACGGTGATCACGGCCACCATTGCCTTCGCCTCGAGCGCTCCGATGCAAGCCTCCGGCAGTCAGGCTGCCGATCGCAGCGCGGCTTTGGCCTGGATGACGACTTTAGCCACCTTCGCCCTACTTCTCTCCGGAGGCTACGTGGTGCGCAGCGGGGCCTCGCTGGCCTGCCCGGATTGGCCCCTGTGCCTGGGCCAGTTCTTGCCCGCGCCGCGGGGGCCGGGGATCGACATGCAGTTGACCCACCGCTTCGCCGCGGCCGCGGTGGGCGTGTTGCTGGCGCTCCTGGCGCTGCACGCCTGGCGCACTCGCCAGCACCCGCCCCGACTCGCATTGCTCGCACTGCTGTCCTTGAGCTTATACGGGGTCCAGGTGCTGGTAGGAGCGTCGGTAGTTGTCTGGCAGCTGCCGGTGGCTCTGCGCGCGCTGCACCTGGCCCTGGGCTCGGCGCTGTGGGCCGCGCTGGTAGCCATCGCCGCGCTCAGCTATCCGCGGGCTGCTCTGCCCTCGGAGGATAGCCGGGAACACGGCGAGGCGAGGCCAGACTCGGCGCCCCTCTCGATCTTGCTGGACTATCTCAGCTTAACCAAGCCGCGCATCATCCTCTTACTCTTGATTACCACTTTGGCGGCCATGCTCCTGGCGCAGTCTGGCTGGCCGCCACCCTCTCTGATCCTGGCCACGCTCCTGGGTGGGGCCCTGGCGGCGGGGGGTGCCAGCGCCCTGAATTGCTATCTAGATCGTGACCTGGACGCGCTGATGGCCCGCACCCGGCTGCGCCCACTGCCCGCTCGACGCATCGCCCCAGCGCGAGCGCTGAGATTCGGACTGGCCTTGAGTTTTGTCTCGATCGTTGAGTTGGCGGTGTGGGTCAACCCACTCAGCGCGGTGCTGGCCACCGCCGGCATCGTCTATTATGTCCTGCTTTACACTGCTTGGCTCAAGCGTTCTTCCCATCAAAACATCGTCATCGGAGGCGCTGCCGGCGCGGTGCCGCCCTTGGTGGGATGGGCAGCGGTGACCGGTCGGGTGGAGCTCCTTCCGGTGCTGCTCTTCGTGATCGTCTTCATGTGGACCCCGCCCCACTTCTGGGCCCTGGCCCTGCTGCGGCGCCAGGATTACGCCAAAGCGCGCGTCCCCATGCTGCCGGTGGTGCGGGGCGAGCGCGAGACTCGGCGCCACATCCTGATTTATGCTTTGAGTTTGGCCGGCATCACGCTCGTTCTGGCTCCTTTGGGGCTGCTGAGTCTGATCTACCTGGGATCCGCGATCCTGCTCAACGCATACTTTATCCAGCTGGCCTGGCGCGTGTGGCGCGATGCGTCGCCGGCCGCTTCCTGGCGGCTGTACAAGTACTCCATCGCTTATCTGGCACTGCTCTTCGTGGCCATGGTCGCGGATCGTGCGCTGATCGGTTGAGCGAGGGACAGCCATGCAAGCCCACTCACAACCTCACCTCCCCGGCCCGAGCCCCTGGCCCCCACTTTTAGGGCTGGGAGTCGGCCTGCTGGGAGCGGGCGTCGCCCTCGATGCCGGGGTTGTGCTAGCCCTGGGCGCGTTGATTTCCCTGGCCGGCCTCCTTGGTTGGATGTATGATGAGATCCGTGGATCCCGAGAGCATGAATGAGCCCATCGCTGAACTGACCCATAAAACCGAGAGCAGCCAGACCGGTGTTGATCGATCCTGAAGAAAAGTAAACTTCTTGAGGAATCCGCGCAGTCAGAGATAGTCAGCGAGAATAGAACCCATGGAACGGAGCGAAGCCATTCATCCCACCGAGCCCTGGCCCGGGGTGACCCACCGGAAGTTGGGAACCTGGCTGTTCCTGGTCACAGAGATCATGCTTTTCTCGGGGCTGATCGGCACCTACCTGGCGGTCCGCAGCGCCGGGGGTCTCAACTGGCCTTCCACGGCGGAGATCCTGGGGGTGAACCTGGCGGCCATCAACACCTTCATTCTGATCATGAGCAGCGTGACCATGGTCCTGTCCTTCGCCTCCATCGAGCAAGGCAAGCGCGCCGGGCTGGTCCGCAACCTGCTGTTCACCACACTGCTGGGCCTGACCTTCTTGGGGATCAAGGTCCGGGAGTGGTCGGAGCTTCTCCATGAGGGCTACGCGCCCAACAACAGCCTCTTCGCGGCCACCTATTTCACCCTCACCGGCTTCCATGCCGCCCACGTGGCCGGGGGAATCTTGGTGATCCTCTTTGTCATGACCAAGGCCCTGCGGGGTGGCTATTCTGCAGAGGACCACGAGGGGGTCGAACTGGTGGGGCTGTACTGGCACTTCGTGGATATCGTCTGGATTTTCCTTTTTACCATCATCTACTTAATTTAAAGAGGCGATCGATATTGATTCGAGAGATGTCAGGATTCGTACTGCTATCGACGATTCCAAAATAACTCAGGCCGAGGAGAACTCGCGTGATCCCCCAAGAGACCCGACGACCCTACATCAAAGTCTTCATCTTACTGGGCGTTTTCACTCTGATCGAGGTCTTCGTAGCCACTTCCCCTCTGGCCAAGTTCACCCAAGTGATCTTTCTGATGGCCCTCGCGGTGAGCAAGGCCCTGCTGGTGGCCATGTACTACATGCACCTGCGCTACGATGACCGGCGTTTGATCCTCATCGCTGCGTCCCCCTTGATCCTAGCCAGCGCCTTGATGTTGGTGCTTCAGCCCCTGGTCTCCTACGGACGATGACCTTGCTTCCAGCAGGAGTGAGATGTTGAGTAAGCATCGAAACCCATAAGGTCAACCGTTCTCGCGACCGATTCAGGAGGGTGCTTCCGGATGTCCCTCATTGCTTTCCATAAGTTCCTCATCTCCACGGCGATTCTATTCAGCCTCGGATTCTCTATTTGGGCGTTTTTGGATTACTCCAAAAGCGGCGACCCATCGACCGTGCTCCTGGCCATCGGCTCGGGAATCAGCGCCGTGTTGCTGGGGATCTATCTCCGACACCTCCGGCGTTTTTTGGGCATATAATGCCGGGGCGACTCTCGGCGGCCAGATCCCATAAGCTTGAGGGCCGATCAGCTGAGGACTAAGAGGAATTGACGCGGGCTCGGATGAAGAGCATCGCCCCGGAAGCCTCTCTCGATCCAGCTCGGTGCCGATCCCCGCATAGATCGGCCTCTCACATCAATGACCATGGCGAGTGTCTTATGTAAACAAAGGTGGGCCCTTTTGGCCCTCCGCGAGTCGCCCTAAGCCCTAGACGATGTCTCCTCCAGAACTCTGGCTCCCGGTAGAGATAAACTTCGATGCGCGTGGGCTCCCGCAGCGCGAAAAGCGCTTCTTGCGCGCGCTGATCGAGGCCTCCGACGCCATGGAGGAGGCCTTCCTGCGCCAGATGGGCCGATCGCCGCGCAACGTTGGCCAGCCCATAGCCGAGGCTCTGTACCCGCCTGACCTCACCCGCGCCGAGTTCGAGGCCTACCTGGAGCGACACCCAGATCAGCGCGAGGCTTTGCTCAGCCCCTACACCGTGGTGCGCCGCCGGGGCGATGACCTGATCGCTGTTCCCTATCACGAGGAGTATCGCCCCCAGGTGGAGCGCGCCGCGCGGGCACTGCGCGCGGCGGCCGAGTTGGCCGCTAGCCCATCGCTGCAGAAATATTTGGCGGGACGCGCCGAGGCGCTCTTGGGCGACGATTATTACCAGAGCGACGTGGACTGGATCAACGTGGTCGATAGCGCCTACGAGATCATCATCGGGCCCTACGAGGTATACTTTGACCGACTGATGGGGGTCAAGACGGCCTACATGAGCGTGGTAGGTCGAGTGGATGTCGAGGAAAGCTGGAAGCTGGCTGCTTACTCGCAATACCTGCCTCAGCTCGAAGAGAGCCTTCCCTACCCTCGCCCCCAGGGGCACACGGACAGAGCCAAGGCCAACGCCTTCGCTATCGTCAGGGATCTCTATCGAGCGGGGGACATCCGCTACGGATTCCAGGCCATCGCCAACAACCTCCCCAACGATCCGCGGGTGATCAGCGAATACGGCAGTAAGAAGACCTTCTTCATGAACATGATGGAGGTGAAGCTCCAGCGCATCGTTCGCCCCCTGGTCGAGCCACTGCTCGACCAGGACCAACTGCCCCACTTCAATCTCGAAGCAGATTTCATGCGCGTCTTGTTTCATGAGATCGCCCACGCCTTGGGGCCCCGTTGGGTGGCACGGGACGGTCAGCGCATCTCGGTCAACGAAGCGTTGAAAGAGCGCTACTCGGCCTTGGAGGAGGGCAAGGCCGACTTGGTGGGCTTCTATTCAGCCCATCAACTCATCCGTCAGGGAGTCATCCCTGCCCAGCGCGAGCTCGAATTGCAAGTTGCTCACCTTACCGCTAGATTGAGGACCATTCGCCATGGGGTGGAGCAGGCCCACGGCCTGGCCTCGGTGATCCAGCTCAATCACCATCTACACAACGGCGCCATCGGCTACGATCCAGACTCGGGCCGTTTTCGGGTCGACGGCCCTGGCCTCAACGACTCGATTCGCGAGTTGATGGAGAGGTTCCTGGCCCTGGAGGCCCTGGGCGACTACGAGGAGGTGGGGCGCCTCTATGCAGAATACGGCCGGCCGCCCGATGTCGTGCGCGCGGCGCTAGAACGTACGGCTCACGTTCCCGTTGACGTGCGCCCCACCTATCGCATCCTGTGGGAGTGAGCCACTAGGCGCCGATTTTTTAATCGCCTCCTGACTCGTCCTCCCCGTTGCCGTTCGGCCTTTCGACGCATCGCCTGATCTCGAGCGACGCCCGATGACCGCACCGACCCGCGAAGAGCCCTTCTACTACGACACCTTCGTCGACATCTACTCCGAGTGGTCCAAGGTGATGACCGAGGACGTGCCTTTCTATGTGGAGGAGGCCCTCAGCGTCCCCGGGCCCTATGTGGAGTTGGGCTTCGGCACCGGCCGGGTGGGGTTAGAAGTGGCCAAGGCCGGCAAATAGGTCATCGGGGTGGACAAGTCGGAGGCGATGCTCGCCGTCGCTCGCGAGGCGATCGTAGGCTTGCCCACCACCGCGGGCAAGGTCACCTTGTGTCATGCCGACATGCGCGACTTCATCCTGCCCCTGCGCGAGAAGCCGCGCATCATTGCGATTCCTTTCCGCAGCATCTTGCATCTGCTCACGCCTGAGGACATCGAGGAGTGCTTGCGACACATCCATGCCAACTTAGCGCCGGGAGGTAAACTAATCTTCAACATCTTCGTGCCTGATGCCGAGTTCATGGCGCAAAATCATAACCGCCTACGTCTCCGTTCCGACTATATCGATCCCGCCACCCAAAGGCACATCATCTTATGGGATCTCTCGCTCTACGAGCCAACCGAGCAGCGCATCACCGTGTACGCCATCACTGATGAACTAGATGACGAAGGTATCGTCGTCCGCCGCAAATATCGGACATTGCCGCTACGCTTCATGTACCCTCAGGAGACGCGCTATCTCTTGGAGAAGGCCGGCTTTGGCATCGCCGCCCTGTATGGCTGGTTCGATCGCCGCCCCTTCGGGCCCGACAGCCGCGAGGTGGTGTGGATCGCCGAGAGGACCTAGTCGAAGTGAAGGCAGCTTCGAGAAAGGCAAGTTGTTCGCCCCCGCTTCCACGCTAGATCGACCCGGCTGAGGGCATATCCGATCGCAAGCTGGGTTTGAAAGACAAACCTCTCCGACTTATAATTAATTGCGGGACATCCAGCCCCCGACGCGGGGCTTTTGTTTAGGGGTGGAACATGCTGGAGCGCTTGAAGCAGATCGAGGCGCGCTACGAGGAACTGCAAAGGCTGCTGGCCGATCCGGAGGTCATCCGGGACCCGGCCAAGCTGCGGCAGTATGGCCAGGAGTCGGCCGAGCTGGAGGGGTTGGTGGCCGCCTCTCGCCGTCATCGCCAAATCGAGCAGGAGCTGGTTTCCACCCGACAACTCCTGTCCCAGGAGTCTAGCCCGGAACTGCGCGAGTTGGCCCGCGAGGAGATCGCTCGCCTGGAGACGCAGCTCGAGGCGATGCGCGAAGAGCTGCGCCGGTTGCTCATCTCCGAGGGTCCCCATGATCGCAAGAACGTGATCCTGGAGATCCGCGCGGGGACGGGCGGTTTGGAGGCCGCTCTGTTTGCGGCGGATCTCTATCGTATGTACTCCCGCTACGCCGAGCGGCGGGGGTGGAAGGCCGAGCTGCTCAGTTATAGCCAAACGGGCATCGGTGGATTTAAAGAGGTCATCACCCTGGTCAAGGGACGGGGCGTTTACTCCCGTCTCAAATACGAACGGGGGGTGCATCGCGTGCAGCGCGTGCCCGCCACCGAGGCGTCTGGCCGCATCCATACCTCCACCGCGACCGTGGCGGTGCTGCCCGAGGCGGACGAGGTGGAGGTGCGGATCAACCCCGAAGAGGTGAAGATGGAGTTCTACCGGGCCTCGGGGCCGGGCGGGCAAAACGTGCAGAAAACCTCCTCGGCGGTGCGCCTGACCCACCTGCCCACCGGCATGGTCATCACTTGCCAGGATGAGCGGTCACAGCTGCAAAATCGCCTGCGCGCCTTCACCATCCTGCGCGCCCGGCTGCACGCCATGGAGGAGGAGAAACGCCAGGCGCAGTTGGAGCAGGCTCGCCGTTCCCAGGTGGGCAGCGGCGAACGCAGTGAGAAGATCCGAACTTATAACTTCCCCCAAAATCGAGTGACCGAGCACCGCATGAACCTGACCCTGCATCGCCTGGGAGATATCTTGGACGGCGACCTGGATGAGTTGATCGAAGGGCTCGTCGCCCAGGATCAGAGCGCCCAACTCCAAGGCATGCGCGCCTAAGAAGCGATGCGCGGTTGGGAGACCATCGGACGCGCGCTGCAGCAAGCCAGCGCCCTTTTGAGCGCGGAGGATATCGACTCCCCGCGTTTAGACGCCGAGGTGCTCCTGGCCCACCAGTTGGGCTTCTCTCGGGAGCAACTCCTAGCTCGGCTCGATCAAAGGCTGACCGCTGAGCAGCTGGAGGGCTACACCCGCGTCCTGGAGCGGCGCCGCCGACACGAGCCGGTGGCCTACATCGTGGGCCATCGCGAGTTCTATGGGCTCGACCTGCGCGTCGACTCGCGTGTTTTAATCCCCCGCCCCGAGACGGAGACCTTGGTGGAAGTGGCCATCACCACCGCTCGGCGCCTGAACGCGCAGCGCATCGCGGAGGTGGGCACCGGCAGCGGCGCGGTAGCCATCGCGGTGGCGGTCCATCTGCCCCAGGCCCGCATCTATGCCCTGGATGTGGCCGATGCAGCGCTGGAAGTGGCCCGGGAGAACATCGCCCGGCATGGTGTGGAGGATCGGATCGAGCTGCTGAGCGGAGATTTATTGACGCCGCTGCCCGAGTCGGTGCAGCTGATCGTGGGCAACCTTCCTTATATATCCCAGACGGAGCTGGGTGAGCTGCCTCCCGAGGTGGCGCGTTACGAGCCGCGCCAGGCCATCAACGGGGGACCCAACGGCTTACTCCACATCCGTCGCCTGCTGGAGCAGGCTCCCGAGTACCTGGCCACTCACGGCGCCATCTGTCTGGAGATGGGCCCCCAGCAGGCGGATTCCATCGCCGCGCTGGCGCGCGCCCGATTTCCCGGCGCTCAACTCGCCCTGGTGCGGGACCTCGCCGCTATGCCGCGCGTCACCCTCATCCTGACCTGAAGTCATGGCCATCCTGATCCACCCCGCCGAGGACCCCGCGGCCCGCACAGAAGCGGTCCGTCTCCTGCGAGCGGGCCGCCTGGTGGTCCTTCCTACCGACACCGTCTACGGGGTAGCTGCGCATGCCCTATTGCCTACCGCCATAGAGCGGCTTTATAAAGCCAAGGGCCGTCCCCGCGACAAGCCCTTGGCGATTTTATTGGCTGATGTGGATCAACTGGAGAGGGTAGCGAGCCAGGTGCCCGAAGCGGCGCGTCGTTTGGCCCAGCGGTTCTGGCCAGGCGGCCTGACCTTGGTGCTGCCCAAGAAGCCCGAGCTGCCGGCGATCCTCTCGGCCGGCGGCCCCGGCATCGCCGTGCGCCTGCCCGATCACTCCGTGGCCCGCGAGATCATCCGCCGCCTGGGGGCGCCGGTGGCGGCCTCCAGCGCCAACCGTTCCGGAGGCCCGGACCCCCGCACCGCCCAGGAGGCGGTGCGCGAACTGGGGCCCCATCTGCACCTCGTTTTGGACGGCGGCCCCTCCCCGGGCGGGGTCCCCTCCACCGTCGTCGATCTCACCTCCTCGCCACCCCGAATCGTCCGCGAAGGGGCGATCCCCCGTTCGGCCATCGCTGACCTGCTTCCCGATTTGGTTTAAGATCGATTCGAATTTGGCCTCGAGTTCCGGCTGCGACCAGATCGGCCTGTAGATGAAACGAACATTCTTCGAGTTGCCCTGTAGCGCTGCTCTTAGGGATCGAGGAAAAACCCGAGGCTACATTTCCGCTACCCGCGATCATTCGCTTGGCGCTAGTCGCTTGTCGCTGGACGCTCAATCGTGCTAGAATGCCTGAGCCAGGAGGCAGGATGCGCATTGCCCTCGGCGCCGATCACGCCGGATACGAGCTCAAGGAAACGCTGGAGAGGGTCTTGATCGAGGCCGGCCATGTGGTGCACGACTTCGGGGCCCACTCGGCAGAGCCCTCCGATTACCCCGACTACGCCGAGGCGGTGGCCCGGGCGGTGGCTCAGGGCGAGTTCGAGCGGGGCGTTCTCGTATGCGGCAACGGCGTGGGCATGTGTGTGGCCGCCAATAAGCTGGCCCACATCCGAGCCGTGTTGGCCATGGATAGCTATACGGCGCGCAGCAGCCGTCAGGATGACGATACCAACATCCTGTGCCTGGGACAGCGTGTCATAGGACCAGAGGTGGCCGTGGACATTGTAAAATTCTGGCTGGAGACCCCCTTTTCCGGGGCGGAGCGCCACCGACGCCGCCTGGAGAAGCTGGCCGCCCTGGAGGCCCAGGAGATGCGCCGCAAAGCTGGGCGAGGGATTCCTTAAATGCTGATCGGCATCGACGCCAGCCGCGCCACTCGGCCCCAGCGCACCGGCACCGAGAACTACTCCCTCCATCTCCTTCGCCACCTTCTGGCCAGGGGGGGCGGACACCGCTTCCGCCTCTATTTCAACCAGCCCCCTCCGCCCGACCTTTTTCCGGGGGACGATTGGGAGATGCGCGCCATCCCTCTCCCGCGGCTGTGGACCCACCTGCGCCTGTCCTGGGAGGTGACGCGCCATGCGCCGGATGTGCTCTTCGTCCCCGCCCACGTGATCCCCCTTTTCCACCCGGCTCGGTCGGTGGCCACCATTCACGACCTGGGCTATCTCAAGTACCCCCAGGCTCACCCTCGCGCCCAACGCCTCTACTTGGATTGGGGCACCCGCTGGAACGCCCGCGCTGCGCGCCACCTCATCTCCGATTCCCAAACCACCAAGCTGGATCTGGTCATGCACTATGGCGTTCCGGCAGAGAAGATCACGGTGATTTACCCAGGTGTCCATCTCTCCCCGGCCAGCCCTCGAGAGATCGCTCGGGTGAGATCCCGATATCGCCTGCCCGAGAACTACATCCTCTTCGTCGGGACGCTCCAGCCGCGCAAGAATTTGCCCACCCTGTTCCAGGCTTACCGCGATCTCGCTCGCCACAACGGAACCGATTACCAGCTGGTCCTGGCAGGCAAGCGGGGCTGGCTTTCCGATGGGGTCCTGCGTCACATCGAAGCCCTGGGGCTGAACGATCGAGTCCGCCTCCTGGACTACGTTCCCAGCGAAGACTTACCCGGCTTGCTGGGCGGCTCGCGCCTCTTGGTGCAGCCC
>JACPWV010000160.1 GCA_016196905.1 Chloroflexota bacterium
GGCCGGTCAAGGTCATCTTGACCCAGGACGGTGTGCCGTTCCATCCCGACGAGGCGGGGCAGGATGTGGTGGTGGAGCCCGAGGGGGCCAGCTACGTGTGGGTGGACCGGCCCCGCATGTACAACTTGATCGTGCGCGATCGCCTGGGCGCGCACGAGCTACGTCTGAGCTCCGCCTCCGGTTTGGCGGTGCACGCCTTCACCTTCGTCTCCTGCGTGGTCCCTGAGGAGGAGTTGCCGGCGCTGTCTGGGCGAGTCTACCAAATCGAGTAGTGGGAGCCAAGCGCCGCGGTGTTCCGAGCGACCCTTCTCTACCTCTCGCGCAACCGCACCTTGCAACGCCAAGCCACAGGACTGCCCCTGGCCAGGCGGCTCTCCAGGCGCTTCGTGGCCGGCGAGACCCTGCCCGAGGCGCTGGCTGCGGCAGAGGCGCTCAACCGACGCGGCATCCTGGTCACCCTGGATCATCTGGGGGAGAACGTCACCAACCCCGAGGAGGCGCGCCGCGCCACCGGCGAGTACATCGAGATCTTGCGCCAGATCGCTCAGCGTCCCGGGCTGGCCGGGACGCGCTGCACTATCTCGGTGAAGCTCACCCAATTGGGGCTGGACACCAGCGACGAATTCTGCCTGGAAAATACCCGCGCCGCGGTGAGCGAGGCGGCCCGCCTGGGGAACTGGGTGGAGATCGACATGGAGGGCTCGCTGTACACCGAGCGCACCCTCAACCTCTATCACCGGCTGCGCCTGGAATTCACCAACCTGCGCGTCTGCGTGCAGGCCTATCTCTACCGCACCCAGGGGGACCTGCGCCCTTTGATCGAGGTGGGGGCCAGCGTGCGCCTGTGCAAAGGGGCCTATGACGAGCCTCCTAATCTGGCCTTCCCCAAAAAGGCGGAGGTCGATGCGAACTATCGGCGGCTCCTAGCCCTGCTGTTGAGCGAGGAGGCGCGGAAGGCGGGGGCCTTCGCCGCCATCGCCACCCACGACGAGAGGATCATCAACTGGGCGCTGGGCACGATCGCCGAACAGCGCATCGAGCGCCAGCACTTCGAGTTCCAAATGCTCTACGGCATCCGCCGGGACTGGCAAGAACAGTTGGCCGCCCAGGGATACACCGTACGGGTGTACGTCCCCTATGGCCAAGAGTGGTACCCTTACTTCATGCGCCGCCTGGCGGAGCGGCCCGCCAATTTCCTGTTCCTCCTACGCCAAATCGTGAGCGCTTGAGCGACCAGCATGTCGAGGCTGACCCGGCGCTGTGCCGATCCATCCATCGATCAATCGGCCATTGAGCCAGCACCTAAACCAAGGAGGCCCCCATGCGCCTCGAGCACCAAGTCGCCTTAGTCACCGGAGGAGGTAGAGGCATCGGGCGGTCTATTGCTCTGGCCCTGGCTGGCGAGGGAGCGCGGGTCGTAGTTAATTATCGCACTTCTGCCCAGCCGGCCGAGGAGACGGTCAAGGAGATTATCGCGCTGGGCTCCTCGGCTCTGGCTGTCGCCGGGGATATTTCCCAGCCAGCCGACGTGGAGCGACTGGTCCAATCCACGCTGGAACATTTCGGGCGCCTGGACATCCTGGTTAACAACGCCGGCGTCTACAGCGGCAAGAAGTTATCGGACCTGAGCGAGGAGACCTGGCAGCAGGTGATCGACCTCAACTTGAAGGGAGTCTATTTGATGTGTCGAGCAGCAGCGCGGGCGATGCTGGAGCAGCGCTCGGGTGTCATCATCAACATCTCCTCGGGCGGCGGTCTGGGCCCCGATCCGGGCTACCAGCCCTCGGCGGCCTACGCTGCTTCCAAGGCGGGGGTGGTCATGTTGACCAAGGTCTTGGCCCGCGAGCTGGGCCCCCACATCCGGGTCAACTGCAGCGCTCGGGGCCACGCCGACGCCAAGCCCGACAGGCCTTTCAGCCCTGCCTCTCGGGAAAGGATCTCCAAATTGGCTCCCCTGGGCCGCGTCGGCACCCCGGAGGACATCGCGGACGTGGCGGTCTTTCTGGCCTCGGATGCCTCTCGCTACATGACCGGCCAGACCCTCTCGGTGGACGGCGGGATCATCATGCTGCCGTAGAGTAGCCGCTTAATCGATAAAACCGATCGACGGGTCCAACTTAGTGTCGTTCAGCCAATCAACGATCCGCGAGACATCCTATGCAGACCTCGACCCTCCCCCCATCGATCACCGATGATTTCCAGCGCGGTTGTTCCCCTTATTGGGGGCGCTTCGCCCTCGGCCAGGCGCGCCTCGAGGAGTCGCCCGGGACCATTCGCTTCGCCGTGGAGGGCGCCTCGGCCGAGATGCTGGCGGATGCCGAGATCGGGGATTACCATCGGCCGCGGCGGGATCGTCTGCCCTGGAGGCCGCCCCTGATCCTGGAGGTGCGCGCGCGATTCTCGCACGGTGGAGATCAGTTGTTGGGGACCGCCGGCTTCGGCTTCTGGAACAACCCCTTTGAGGGCGGGACAGTCGCCGCCCCGCCCCAGGCCCTGTGGTTCTTCTTCGCCTCTAGCCCTTCGCGGATGAGCCTGGATCCCGCACGGCCAGGTCATGGCTGGAAAGCCGCCTCGCTTAACTCGGGTGCGATGCCCGGCTGGATGGTGGCGCTGGGCAATTTTGTCCTTGGTTTACCCATAGTCAGAGGGGTGGCCTATCAAGTTGCCCGCGGCGCGATCGCCTCCCACGAACGTTATCTCGACTCGATTTCGCTGGTGGATTGGCATGAATATCAGATCGAGTGGCAACCCCAAGCAGCATTCTTTCGGGTGGATGGA
>JACPWV010000164.1 GCA_016196905.1 Chloroflexota bacterium
CCAGCCGCCCACGGAAATCGAGGGGGTGATTGGCTACGCGCAACCAATCGAAGAAGACATCCACATAGAACCAACCCTGAGGATGAAAATAGATCTGGCGCTCGGAGGCCGCCGTGGACAGAGTAGCCTTTCGCTTGCGGTACCCCAAGTTTTCAAAGAAGGGCTTCATCCGGTCTCGGTGGCGCTTGTAGGACATAAAATCAAGGTCGGTGAACTCTTGCTGGCCGGGACCCAGGCGGCCCAGGCGAAGGGCCACCTCCTCCAGGTGCGGCGCTCGCAACCGGATGCCCACCCCACCCATGGCGCGCAGGATGAGGTTCTGCTTTTCACCCTCCTCTACAATGCGTCGCGCCTCGTCCAGAAACACCGGAGTGGGGACGATGCCACCCCACTCGGGAGGCAGGCGAAGCTCTCGTTCCTCCTCGCGCATCAACCAGACCATCACCACGACCAGTCGAAAGCTCGCCAGAGTAGAGCCAGGCTCAGGGCGGCGGCCAGGGCGAACTCCAACACCACCCGTCGATCCAGGCCGCCACGCAGGTGTTGGCGGGCCAACCCGCTCAACAAGTAAAAAGCCAGCAGCAGGGAGAACCCGCCCGCACTGGCTCCGATGCCCCAGTAGTTGAGGGCCAGGGCCAGCTCCAGCAGGGCCAACCCAACAAGCCCCGAGTACAGCCAGGCCTGGCGAATCTCCTCAGCGCCACGCAGGAGCTCGATGGCGAGCAAGGCGCCGACCAGTGCGCTGCCCAGGCCTAAGCCGAGGCCGCGTCCCCCCACTGCGTAGAGGAGGACGAACAGAACGGCGGCCAAACTGTAGGTGACCAAGCGGGTGACCAAGCGGGCCCAGTGGAAGGAAGGATGCTGCCGATCCAGGGAGCGGTATTGGCAAAGGAGAATTACCGTGAGCAGCAGGCCGCTCAGGACTAATCCTCCCACCAGGGCCGCGGCGCTGGGCGGTGCCAGGCGCACAAGGAAAAGCGCTGCGAAGACGGTGAGGGCAGGCAGGGCCCAGAGCGCTGCGGAGTGGCCCAGCTCCCCCGTTCGCTGGCTGGGGTGATCTTGGAAGAGGGACTGAACACCCGCGCTGGTGAGGCCCGCCAAAAGCGTTCCCATCACCCAGGGGGTGGAGATGTAGAGCACCCCGTTGGCGCCCAGGATGGTAAAGTAGACCGCCTGGGTGGGCAGATCGATGATCAAGGAAACGATGAGCCCCAGGAGAGCGGTGCCCACCACCAGGCCCAGCTTTTCTCGATCGAGCATCGATCTGGCTCCGTCCCCCATTCTAGATGCCCTCACGCCTTCCGTCAAGAACGCGTATTTTCCCATCGATTTTTCTTTCGATCCATATAGTCTTGACTTCACTAGCCTCTTGGCGATTCTGTGGCGGGATGCTATAATCGCCGCGATCGCCACCGGGGCGATCATCGAAGGGCGATGATCCTCTACGCGTTGTTGGGACTGGGGGTGGGCGTCGTTCTCAATTGGGCTGCCGATGCCCTGCCTCGGCGCCTAGCGGTGAGCTGGCCGCGGTGCCCCTATTGCGGACGAACCTTTGCCCTCTCCGAATGCAGCGCGTTGTTGAGCGGCCTGCTTCTGCGCGGGCGCTGCGCCCACTGCCACTCGCCCCTGCCTTGGCGGCGACCTTTGCTCGAGGTGGCCAGCTCGCTGGCGTTCGCCTTCTTGTGGCAACGCTACGCCTCTAATCCAATCCACTTGATTCTGCTCAGCTGCTACACCTCCATACTGTTGCTGGTTTTGGTAACCGATCTCGAGCATCGGCTGATCCTGAACACGGTGATCTTCCCGGCTAGCCTGCTGGCCTTAGGGGGCAGCCTGGTGCACCCTGGGCTGATCAGCGCGTTGGCCGGCGGCGCCCTGGCTTTCGCCAGCTTCTACCTGCTGGCACTTTTGCGGCAGGGCGGGCTGGGAGCTGGCGATGTGAAGCTGGCCGGGTTCATCGGCCTGATCACTGGCTTTCCCCTGGCGGTGGTGGCCATTGTGCTCTCCACCGCCGTGGGGGGTTTGGTGGCTGGCTTCCTGCTCCTGACTCGCCTGAAGACCCTGCAGAGCTATATCCCCTATGGCCCCTTTCTGGTCTTCGGGGGTTTGGCCGCCCTTTTTTTCGGCGGCCAGATCGTCGACTGGTATCTGGGTCTCTATGGGTGACGGGATGATCAAGATCGGCTGTTGTGGCTTCCCGGTGCGCCGCGCGGAGTACTATCGCCACTTCGCTGTGGTGGAGATCCAACACACCTTCTACCAACCTCCTCAGGTCGCGACCGCCCAGAAATGGCGCAGCGAAGTCGATGCCCGTTTGGAGTTCAGCCTCAAAGCTTGGCAGCTCATCACCCATCCGGCCAGCTCCCCCACCTATCGCCGGCTGCGCACCCCGCTCCCACGACCTGAACGCTGTGGTTTCTTCCAGCCCACGCGCGAGGTTCGCCGCGCTTGGGAGATCACCCGCCAGATCGCCCAAGCCCTCCAGGCCAAGCTGGTGGTCTTCCAGTGCCCGGGCCGCTTCGTCCCCAGCCAGGAGAACATCTCTAATTTGCGCAAGTTCTTCGAGGGCATCCAGAGAGACGCTTTGATTTTGGCCTGGGAGCCGCGGGGCCGTTGGGAGGACCCACTGGTTCGCCGGCTTTGTGTCGAGTTGGACCTGGTGCACTGCGTGGACCCCTTCCACCGACCGACGGTCCACGGGCAGCCAGCCTATTTTCGGTTGCACGGCATCGGGGGTCACCGCTACCACTATACCAATGAGGACCTCCAACGTTTGGTCGAGTGGAGCCGAGCCCAGAAGGAGGCCTACTGTATGTTCAACAACGTGTCCATGTTCGAGGATGCACAGCGCTTCGCGGAAATGATTCAGGCTAGATCCTTGTTGGGCCGGGCGCGCTGCTGAGCGAGTGGGATCTAACCCGCCAGCGATAGACAGCCGGTGAATAGTTAGGGCGGCCACCTGAATATTTAGGTGGCGGCTTTGAACCTCCGGCTTGAATCGGTTGACAGCGGCTTTAGGTTTCGAAAAAATTTGTTATCCATTCTAAAGAGGAGGCGGATATGCGCGCCTATGTGTTCATCGGCATCCGCGGGGACACGCCCGCGGTGATGAGAGAACTACGCAGAGTTCCAGGGGTGAAGGCCGCCGACGCCCTGTGGGGGCCCACCGACGCCATCGCGAACATCGAGGCGGCCGACGCCCAGGGGCTCACCGAGGCGGTGTTCCGCATCCGCAGCATCGCTGGGGTGGCCAGCACCGATACTCGCATCGCTTTTGAGGCTTGAGGAAAGGCTGGCGCATGGTTGTCAAAGGAAGCGGACGGTGCTATAATCGGATTTTGGATGTCGGCTCGAGCTATTTATCCATCTCTCTCGCCTCAGGCGGATTCCCCTGAGGCCTGCCATGGGACGATGCCCGCCTTAGGCGGACGATGCGCAGGGAGCCCCGTTAAGGGGCTCTCTCACTTCGCTTGCCTTCGAGGTGGAAGACAGGACGAGGATCTTCGATGAGAACTCCGCTCATCGCCGGCAACTGGAAGATGTATAAACGCATCTCGGAGGCAACCGCCCTCGCCCGCAGCCTGGTCAGTGGCCTGCAGGGCGTGGATGGGCGGGAGGTGGCCGTCTGCCCGCCTTTCACCGCCCTCTATGCCGTGGGCGAGGCGCTGCGGGGCAGCTCCGTCCAATTGGGGGCGCAGAACCTCTATCCGGAGGCCGAGGGGGCGTACACGGGGGAGATCTCGCCGGCGATGCTGGTGGATGTGGGCTGTGTATATGTGATTTTGGGCCACAGCGAGCGGCGGCAACATCTAAACGAGAGCGATGAGTTCATCAACCGCAAAGTCCACCTCGCCCTGACCCACGGGCTGCGCCCCATCCTGTGCGTGGGCGAGACTTTGGTCGAGCGCGAGCGGGGCGAGGAGATCAAGGTGGTATCGACCCAGCTGCGGGCCGATTTGCGGGACATCGATGAAGAGCAGATGGCCAAGGTGGTCATTGCTTACGAGCCGGTGTGGGCGATTGGGACCGGGCACACGGCTACCCCCCAGCAGGCCCAGACTATGCACCGAAACATTCGCGAGATGCTGGTGCATATGTATGGCGAAGAGGTGGCCGAATCCATTCGCATCCTGTATGGGGGTAGCGTGCGGTCCGACAACATCGATCAATTGATGGCCCAGCCGGACATCGATGGCGCGCTGGTGGGCGGGGCGAGCTTGGAGGTAGAGTCCTTTGCACGTATCGTGAAATATCACCCTATCTTGTAGCCTTCCACGGCTCCCCGATGAATTCCTCGGGTACGTTTGGCGAGCGGATTGAGACGACGGGATTTTGACAATCATGGCCCTCGGTGTTAATATAACGTGGCCACCGACGTGAACGCTCCCGACCCGATGTGGTCGTTTTTTGTTGGAGCTAAGGCCGAAACGGCGCGCCCGAGCCTGCGGATGGCCGGAGAGGCCCCTGGGCTAGGAAGCCCGGAATGCAAATAAGATGAGCGCACTCAAAAACGACACCGAACAGCGCAAGCCTCGCCACGCGGTACCCGAAAACCAGAGCGATGAGGCGCAGGCCGGCCACGGGTTGGAACCCGATTTGACCCGGCAGGAGATCGAGAAGGGCTCGCACCCGGGCGATACCTATGTCCGCGTCAAACGCCCCTACGCTCGGCTTCTGCGACGCATCGCTCCCGACTACCTGCTGGCCACCGATCGGGTTTACCAACCCGAAGGGTCCTTGGCGCGCCTTCGGGCCGGCATCCTCCGCCTCCTCCTGGGGACGCCCCTGCCCACCTCGGCCGAGGTCCATGAACGCCTGACCAAGGTCAAGGCCTTGGCGGTTTTCGCCTCGGATGCGCTCTCCTCCAACGCCTACGCCACGGAGGAGATCCTCCTGGTCCTGGTGGTGGCCGGCACGGCGCCCCTGTGGCTCTCCTTTCCCATCACCTTGGCAATCGCCCTGGTCTTGGGGGCGGTCGCCTTCTCCTACCGCCAAACGGTCCAGGTGTACACCCGCGGCGGCGGGTCCTATACCGTGGCCAAGGAGAACCTGGGGACGCTGCCGGGCCTGGTGGCAGCGGCGGCCCTCTTGATCGACTACGTGCTGACCGTGGCGGTGTCCATCGCGGCAGGAACGGCGGCCCTTACCTCGGCCATCCCCGACCTGTACCCGTACCGCGTCCTCCTCAGCTTGGCCTTTATCCTGTTCATCGCCCTGGCCAACCTGCGCGGCATCCGCGAGTCCGGGACCATCTTCGCCTTACCCACCTATCTCTTCGTCTTCAGTTTGGCTGGCATGATCCTGGTTGGCCTGGCGCGCTTGGCGACGGGGGACACCTCGCCGCCGGAGGCGACCAAGGCGGCCGTGGAGGCCGCCCAGCCAGTGACCCTCTGGCTCATCTTGCGGGCCTTCGCCTCTGGAAGCGTGGCCATGACCGGGACGGAGGCCATCGCCAATGGCGTTCCCGCCTTCCAGCCACCTGAGGGCAAGAACGCCGCCACCACCCTGGCCTGGATGGCGGCCATCTTGGCCACCTTCTTCGTGGGGATCACCTTCCTGGCCAACCAGTATGGGATCGTGCCCCACGAGACGGAGACGGTAGTGTCGCAACTGGCCCGCTCCATCCTGGGTGGGGGCTTGCCCTATCTCCTGGTACAGGGCAGCACCATGCTCATCCTGATCCTGGCCGCCAACACCAGTTTTGCCGATTTCCCACGCGTCTCCTCGGTGATGGCCCGCGACCGGTTCATGCCTAATCAGTTCACCTTCCGCGGCGAGCGCCTCGCTTTCTCGAATGGTATCTTGGTGCTCGCCGCCTTGGCCGGCTTGCTCATCCTCGCCTTCGGCGGGAGCACCCATGCCTTGATCCCCCTCTACGCGGTGGGCGTGTTCTTGGCCTTCACCTTGTCGCAGTCGGGCATGGTGGCGCGCTGGTGGCGACTGCGCGGCTCGGGCTGGAGGCGGAGCTTGATCATCAACGCCTTCGGCGCCACGCTCACCGGGGTGGTCCTGATCATCGTGGCATCCACCAAGTTCGCCAGCGGCGCCTGGATCGTGGTCTTGCTCATCCCCCTGCTGGTCCTGATGTTCCTGGGCATCCACCGTCACTATCGCAACGTCGCCGACCAGCTGCGTCTCTCGGCTGGGGCCGCCACCTTAGATCAGCAGCCGGTGAAGCAGAAGGTCCTGGTCCCGGTGGCCGATCTGAATCAGGCCTCGCTGCGCGCCCTGGCCTTCGCTAGATCCATTTCCGAGGACGTGACCGCCCTGCATGTCACCGACGATCCGCGCGAGGCCGAAGCCCTCCGTCGCAAATGGGACCAGTGGGCCAATGGCGTATCCCTGGTCATCCTCGAATCGCCCTATCGATCCTTCACCCCGCCCTTGCTGACTTACATCGACGCTCTCCATCAGCAGGATCCGGGGACCTTTGTGACAGTAGTGCTCCCCCAATTCGTCCCCGCCCACTGGTGGGAGAACCTCCTCCACAACCGGACGGTGGTGGGGTTGAAGGCCTCCCTGCTCTTGCGCCCGAACACCTTGGTGGTCAACGTAGCTGACAAGTTGCGCCTCACCCCCGGAGTCGCCACCTTAGATCAGCAACCGGTCAAGCAAAAGGTCCTGGTCCCGGTGGCCGATCTGAACCAAGCCTCGCTGCGCGCCCTGGCCTTCGCCAAGTCTATCTCCCCAGATGTGACAGCCATTCATGTGACCGACGATCCGCACGAAGCCGAAGCCCTCCGTCGCACTTGGGATCAGTGGGCCA
>JACPWV010000166.1 GCA_016196905.1 Chloroflexota bacterium
ACCGGTATGGGGACGGTTAATCCCTTGGGGCACGATGTGGAATCTACCTGGAAAAACTTGGTGGCAGGCGTCTCGGGCGTGAGGCGCATAACCCAGTTCGACCCCAGTGGCTTCCAGAGCCAGATCGCCGCCGAGGTCGTGGATTTCGACCCTGGCCGCTATTTGGAGCCTAAGGAGGCGCGCCACACCGATCGCTTCATCCAACTCGCCGTGGCCGCTACCCAAGAAGCACTAGACCAGTCAAAGTTGTCCATTAACGCCGATAATGCGGACCTGATCGGCGTTGTCTACGGCACCGGCATCGGCGGACTGCAAACCATGGACCAAGGCTACCAAACCATGGCCGAGAAAGGGCCTCGCTTTGTCAGTCCCTTCACCGCCAGCATGATGCTCCCCAACATGGCCGCCGGTTATGTGGCTATCCATTTTGGAGTGCGCGGGCCTAATCACTGTGTCGTCTCGGCTTGTGCCACCGGAAACCATGCCATCGGCGAGGCCTGGGAGATCATCCGTCGCGGCGATGCCGAGGTCATGATCGCCGGCGCTAGCGACGCCGCCCTGACACCCTTCACCTTAGCTGCGTTCGATCGCATGCAAGCCCTGTCCCGGCATAACCAGGAGCCGCAAAAAGCTAGCCGCCCCTTCGATGCTCAAAGGGATGGTTTCGTTTTCGCGGAGGGTGCGGCGAGCCTTGTGTTGGAGGCTTATGACTATGCGAATGAACGAGGCGCCCCCATCGTGGGGGAGATCGTTGGTTATGGAAGTTCGGCAGATGCCTACCACGTCACAGCGCCAGCCGAAGGGGGCAGCGGGGCCGCTTTGGCTATGGCGCGAGCCCTGGCCAAGGCAGGGGTGAAACCCGAAGAGGTGGATTACATCAATGCCCACGGTACCTCCACCCCCCTTAACGACAAGAGCGAAACGAAGGCCATTAAGAGCGTCTTCGGCGAGATCGCCTATGGGATCCCCATCAGCTCCACCAAGTCCATGACCGGCCATTTGTTAGGGGCCGCTGGGGCTTTGGAGGCCGTCGCCACCGTGATGACGTTGCGCAGCGGGTTCATCCACCCCACCATCAACTACGAGCATCCCGACCCGGAGTGCGACCTGGATTACGTCCCCAACATGGCCCGCCGGGCCCAGGTGCGCATCGCCCTTTCCAACTCCTTCGGTTTCGGGGGACACAACGCCTGCCTGGTCTTCAAAGCGTATGAGCCCTGAGTCAGCTGAGGCAGCGCGGCCTGACCTCAACCAACTGCAAACCATCTTGGGGGTGACCTTTCGAGACGCGGAGCTGCTGCGCCAAGCTCTGACCCACCGTTCTTATCTGAACGAGAACCCCGGCACCGTCTCGGATGACAACCAGCGCTTGGAATTCCTGGGAGACGCGGTGCTGGATTTTATCGTTGCTGAGCACCTGTACAAGAGATTTCCTGAGATGCGCGAGGGCCAGCTCACCAGCTTGCGTGCCGCCCTGGTCAGGACTGAGGCGCTGGCCGAACTGGCTGGCAAGATCGGTCTGGGCCGCCATCTCTTCTTGGGCCGCGGCGAGGAGGAGGCCGGCGGGCGGCAGCGCCCCTCGGTGCTGGCCGATGCCTTCGAAGCCCTCCTGGGGGCGATCTCCCTGGAGGCCGGTCTGGAGAGAGCCCGGGCTTTTCTCGAGCCGCTCATTGCTACGGAGATCGAGGAGGTGGTCGCAGAGGGACGTGATCGCGACTTCAAGAGCATCCTCCAAGAAGAAGCCCAGGCTCGCTTCCAAGTGACCCCCGTCTATCGAACGGTGTCCGAGATAGGCCCCGACCATGCCAAGGAGTTCAGCGTGGAGGTCTGGATCGGCCAGGAAGTCTACGGGCGGGGAGCCGGCTCGAGTAAACAAGCTGCCGAACAAGAGGCCGCTCGCCAAGCGCTATCTTTGCTAACTACGCGCAATCTCCCAGGAGTTTCCGCTGAAGTGTTTTGACAAACCCGCTGGGTCCCCCTTATACTCTTGAAAATGCGTCGGCAACGTAGCGATTCCAATTAGGTTATCGGCAAATAGAGCCCCATGTATCTCAAGCGCTTAGAGCTACAGGGCTTCAAATCCTTCGCCCACCGCACCTTGTTCGAGTTCACTCCGGGCGTCACCGCCGTGGTCGGCCCCAACGGCTCGGGCAAAAGCAACGTGGCCGAGGGGGTGCGCTGGGTGCTGGGCGAGCACAATTTCCGCAACCTACGCGCTCGTCAGGGGGAGGACCTCATCTTCGCTGGCTCCCAGGCCCGCTCCCGGGTGGGGATGGCCGAGGCGACCCTCGTCTTCGATAACTCCAGCGGCTGGCTGCCCATCGCCTTCAGCGAGGTCAGCGTAGGCCGGCGGGCCCATCGCTCTGGCGAGAACGAGTACTTCATCAACAACAGCCGGGTCCGCCGGCGCGACGTGATCGAACTCCTGGCCCAAGGAGGTGTTGGCGCCAGCGCTTACACCATCATCGCCCAGGGCCTGGTGGACGAGATCCTCGCGCTACGCCCCGAGGATAGGCGGCGGGTCCTGGAGGAGGCTGCCGGCATCCGCATCTACCAGGACCAGCGCGATGCCGCCCTGGCCAAACTCCAGGCGACCCAGGAAAACCTCACCCGCGTGCGCGACATCTTGTCTGAGATCACCCCGCGCCTGGAGAGCCTGCGCCGACAAGCCCAGCGGGCTGAACAGTATCGCGCCGCTGCGCAAGAGCTGGAGGGGCTATTACTCACCTGGTATGGCCACCAATGGCACATTCACCGCCGTGCCCTGCGCCAAGCGGAGGAGAGCGCTGCGCGCCTGGAGAGCCAACTGGCCGATGCTCGCCAACGACTGGCTGGGCTGACTGCCAGCTTGGAGGCTGGGCGGGCCGACGCCCAGACACTTCGCGAGAGGATAACCGAGTGGCAGGCGAATCGCGCCGGCCTTTGGAACTCTCTGCAAGAGGTTAAAAGGGAGTTGGCGGTCAAGGAGGAGAGATGGGGGCTTCTCCAGCGGTCCCAGGCCGAGTTGAGCGAGGAACTGGCCTCGCTGCAGGCCCGGGAGGCCTCCGCTGAGAACGAGTTGAATGGGGCGCGACGGCGGGTCGATGAGTTGGAAAGCGAGTGGCGCGGGCTGGGCGATATGACCGCCTTAGATCGCGCCCAGCTTGAGCAGGAGCTGATCCAGGCTCAAGAGCGGGCCTTCCAGCAGGCCACCAGCGCCGCCGATCTGCGCGTCCAACTGGCCCAGGCCCGCGATCGCCAAGAGGCCGTGATGCGGGAAATCGCTAACGAGGAGCGCTCCATCGCCGCGCTGCGGCCCCAGATCGCCCAGATGGAAGAGGCGCTGCGTTCCCTCGATGAGCAACGCCAGGCCCTGAACCAGCAGCTGGCCCACAGCGAGCAAGAACACACCAAGAAGAGCGCGGCGTTGGCCGCCTCTTCCAAGCGTTTGACTGAGCTGGCCGCACGCCGCGAGGAGAGCGA
>JACPWV010000031.1 GCA_016196905.1 Chloroflexota bacterium
CGCCGAAGACCTCCCGCATCACGTTGCAGATCTCGCCCAGAGTGCAGTAGGCGTTGACGGCGTCCAGCAGGTAGGGCATCACGTTGTCGGCGCCGCGGCAGGCGGTCTCTAGCGCCTTCAGGCAGCGGGTCGCCTCGCGGTTATCCCGCTCCCGGCGGATCCGCTTAAGCCGCTCAATCTGTCTTTTCTGGCCCTGGGGGTCCATCTGGAGGATGGGAATCGCGATGGGCTCATCCAGGACGAAGTCGTTCACGCCCACGATGATCCGCTCCTTGGAATCGATCTCTTGCTGGAAACGATAGGAGCTTTCGGCGATCTTGCGTTGGAAGTAGCCGGCCTCGATGGCAGGGATCACCCCGCCCAGGGCCTCCACCTCCGCGAAAATTTGATAGGCCTCGCGTTCCAGCCGACGGGTCAGATGCTCGACGAAGTAGCTGCCCCCCAACGGATCGATGGTGTTGGCCACCCCGCTCTCCTCCAGAATGATCTGTTGGGTGCGCAGGGCGATGCGGGCGGCGTATTCGCTGGGCAGCGCCAGGGCCTCGTCCAAAGAGTTGGTATGCAGCGATTGGGTCCCGCCCAGCACGGCGGCCAAGGCCTGAATGGCCACGCGAACGACGTTGTTCTCCGGTTGTTGCGCGGTCAGGGAGACGCCCGCGGTCTGGGCGTGGAAACGCATCCACCAGGAACGCGGGTCCCGAGCTCCATATTTCTCGCGCATTTGGCGCGCCCAGATGCGCCGCGCCGCTCGGTACTTGGCGATCTCCTCGAAGAAATCATTGTGGGCGTTAAAGAAGAAACTCAAACGGGGGGCGAACTCATCCAGTTTCAGGCCTCGAGCCAGACAGCGTTCGACGTACTCGAAGCCATCCACTAAGGTGAAGGCCAGCTCCTGGGCAGCGGTGGCCCCCGCCTCGCGGATGTGGTAGCCGCTGATCGATATGCTATTCCACTGGGGGAGCTCTTTGGACCCAAATTCGATGGTGTCCACCACCAGGCGCATAGAGGGCTCGGGCGGGAAGACGTATTCCTTCTGAGCGATGTACTCCTTCAAGATATCGTTTTGGAGGGTGCCCCTCAGCTCTCCACGGGGGACGCCCTGCTTCTCAGCGGCGGCGATGTACATGGCCCAGATCACCGCCGCTGGCGAATTGATGGTCATGGAGGTGGTCACCTCCGCCAGGGGGATGCCCTCGAAGAGGATCTCCATATCCCTCAGTGAGGAGACCGCCACCCCGCATTTGCCGAACTCACCCGCCGCCTGGGGATCGTCGGTGTCGTAGCCGTAAAGGGTGGGCAGGTCGAAGGCCACCGAAAGCCCGGTCTCGCCGTGCTCCAGCAGGTATTTAAATCTCTGGTTCGTTTCCTCGGCGGTGCCGAAGCCGGCGAACATGCGCATGGTCCAGGGTTTGCCGCGGTATAAAGTGGGATGGATGCCTCGCGTGAAGGGATACTCCCCGGGGAAGCCCAGCTCGTTTTCGTAGTCGAAATCGGGGATATCCTCCGGGCCGTAAAGTCGATCGATCGCCAATCCGGAGGTGGTGATGAAGCGCCGCTTGCGTTCAGGCAAGCGGGCCAGATTCTGCTGGAGAGTGGTCTCCTCCCACCGCTCGCGGCGCTCGCGGATCTCCTCCAGCTTCTTCTTATCGAAGAGCGCCATCGCTCACTCCTTCGTTCATGACCTACCTTGCGAGAGTCGCATGGCTTTGTCGACAACCACCCCACCTCGCCTGTGTGCCGACTTCAGCCGCCTCGCGGAAGTCGCAACGCCTATCGAGAACTCATTCCCACTCGCCTGTGCACCGGCTGCAGCCGGCTCGCCTGTCCGCCTTCAGGCGGCGATCTCGACCTAAATATTTAGGTGAAACTCAGGATGGCCATGCCGATGCCATCGGCCAGGCGCTCGTAGGACAAGAGGTGCGCCGACCGGTGAGCGCCCACGGCGCCCAGCAGCATGAAGACATGACGCAGCTCGGCCTCGGGCGTGGCGCGGGCGAAGAGCAGCGGATCCAACCCCCATAAGTTCTCGCCGCGGCCTGCGCAAAGGTACTCCAAGGCCAGGCTATCGAAGGCTTCCCCCTCGTCCGCATCGCCTCCTGCAGGACCGAAGGGATTATTAAACCCATCGCCCGCCTGAGGCGGGCAGTGGGAGAGATCGCCGGAGGCCAGAAAGACCAGGCGCTGTTGGGTGGCGCGGGCCATCTCGGCGATCACCTCACCCCAGCGCAGGCATTCCTCGAAAAAACGGCGCGAGGTGGAGAGGGGTATAACCGGGATATTCGTCCGCGGGACGAGGACGCAAAGGGGCACGAAGTGGCCGTGATCCAGGCCGCGGTCCTGAGTCGAGTCCACCTCCCGCCCAGCCCGCCTCCCCGCGGCGAGCAGCTCCCGACCCAGTTGGGGATGGCCAGGACAGGAGTAGCTATAGGGTTTGGAGCCGACGTAATCCGCGAAAGAATGGTGCTCCGTGGAGAGATCCACCAAGAAGGGGCCCGGGGGACACCAGTGCGTAGAAGCGATCAAGATGGCATCCGGCCGAAAGCGCTCGATCTGGTAGCGGATGCGCGCCAAGGCCTGTCCCGAGCGGGTCGCCACCCTCCTCTCCTCCTGCTCTTCCAGCAGGAGGGGCGCGTGGGGCACCAAGTAGCCGAGCAGCGAATCCATTTGTCCTTTCAACGTTTACTCTTTTTGGATCGAGTCTTTGGGGACAGGCCGACCTTCTGTCGCGCGACAGCCCCCGCAGCGCGCTTCCCTCGGCTTCGGCCAGCCTTCTTCCTGGCAGGTGCACCCTTCGCAACGGGCTCGGCGGTCGATGTAGATACCTCGCTGAGCTTGGTTGAGGATTCCGGCCCATCACCGGCCGGCGATGTTTTGCCCACCGGGCGGCGCCCACCCCGCTGCAGGGCGGTGAGGAAGCCGCGCAGTCCAGCTTGGGCCACCTGGCTCTCCACCAGCAAGCGCTCGCGCAGCGCATCCAGGTCCACCAGGGGCGGTTTCTTCTCGCCGGGGACGCGTTCGTAGAGTTCGATCAAGACCCCATGGGTCCCTTGGGGATGGAGGAAGGCGATGCGCTTGCCCCCGGTGCCCAGGCGCGGCTCTTCATCGATGAGGGACACCCCCTGCTCCTTCAGGCGAGCCAGGGCCTGGCGGAGATCTTTGACCTCAAAGCAGATGTGGTGGATGCCCTCGCCGCGCTTCTGGAGAAAGCGGCCCACTGCGCTGTCCGGGTCGATGGGCTCGAGCAGCTCCACCTCGCTCTCTCCGGCGGGCAGGAAGGCCACCACCACACGGTGATCCGGCTCCACCTCGGTGTGGGCCAGCTCCAGGCCCAAGCACTGGCGATAGAAGTTGAGGACCTCCTCGATGTTCCTGACCGCGATGCCGATGTGATCGACGCGTTTGATCACGAGACCTCCTGCAAGCTGATGACTATCTGCCTAGGCTTTCCACGGTCCCACGACAGTCGCATGGCTTCTCGACGAGTTATCTCCAATCGATTCGGCACTGCTTTTAGCGAAACCGCGAGCCTCCACACTGTCTCCTACCGAGCCGCCCCCTCATCTGGCCACCGCGTTAGCCACCTCGCAAGAGTGTATCATTTTGCTCAGAACTCGCCCTCGCTCGCGCATCAGCGCGCTCGCGAGAGCCCTCTCGTTTGTCGAGAAATCGACCGCACTCGCCGATGTACGGCCTTCAGGCCGGGCGATGCTCGCCGAAGACGGCGCGCAGGGCATCGCAGATCTCTCCTAAGGTGGCCTGCCTTTCAACGCAGGCCAGGATGTAAGGCACCAGGTTCTTCTCGCCGGCGGCGGCCTCTTGCAAATCCTCCAGCGTCCCTCGAGTGCGGGCGGGATCCCGCTCGCGACGTAACGCCTCCAAGTGGGTGATCTGCTCCTCCCGCAGTCGCGGGTCCACACGCAGGATCTCGGGCATGGTCTCCCGCTCCTGGATGAAGCGATTGACCCCCACCACCACCTGGTCGCCCGCCTCGATCTCCCGCTGGCAGCGGTAGGCGCTCTCCTCGATCTCCCGCTGCATGAAGCCCATCTCGATGGCGCGCACCGCCCCGCCCAGCGCATCGATCTTATCGATATAGGCCTGGGCGCGCTCCTCGATCTCGTCGGTGAGGCGCTCCAGATAATAGCTTCCGCCCAAGGGGTCGATGGTGTCCGTCACTCCGCTCTCGTAGGCGATGATCTGCTGCGTGCGCAGGGCCAGCTCGGCGGCTTTCTCCGAGGGGAGCGCCAGCGCCTCGTCCATGGAGTTGGTGTGCAAAGATTGGGTCCCGCCCAAGACCGCGGCCAGGGCTTGAAGCGCCACCCGCACCACGTTGTTCTCCGGCTGTTGGGCGGTGAGGGTGGAGCCGGCGGTTTGGGTGTGGAAGCGCAGCATCCAGGAGCGGGGATCCTGGGCCCGAAAGCGCTGGCGCATGATCCGCGCCCACAGGCGGCGCGCCGCCCTGAACTTGGCCACCTCTTCCAGGAAATTGTTGTGGCAGGCGAAAAAGAAGGAGAGCTGAGACCCGAAGTCATCCACCGCGAGCCCACTTGCCAGCGCTCCCTCCACGTAGGCGATGGCGTTGGCCAGAGCGAAGGCCACCTCCTGGACGGCGGTGGCCCCCGCTTCGCGCATATGGTAGCCGCTGAGGGAGATCACGTTCCAATGCGGCACCTCCTGGCGCC
>JACPWV010000180.1 GCA_016196905.1 Chloroflexota bacterium
ACCCCTATCCTGAATGGGCTGATCTCCGAGGAGGAATGGGCCAGTGCCATCCTCTACACGGAGGACGAAGCCCCACTCGCGGCGCTATATTTCGGCCTGGATACGGGCCGCCTCTATCTTCGCCTGGACTCGACTCAGCCCTGGGATCAAGTCGCCGATGAGCTCTTCATCTACATCACCGTGCCCCGAGCGACGTCGAGCAACAGCTTCTCCCGCTACGGGCGAACAAGCGCACCCAAAACCGTCCTGGGGATCGCCGCCACCCACGAGATGCGCGTCGATCTGGAGACCGGCGCGGCGCTCCTCTCCCAGGCTGCGGAGGGAGAAGCATGGTCGACCGTGGGCCCACTGGAGCAGGTTGGCTTGGCTCCATCGGCACTGGAGATTGGCATCCCCTTCGGGCTGCTGGGTGATCTGGAGCCCGGGGATCGCCTGGGCCTGGTGGCGGTGCTCTCTCGCCAGGGCCGCGATGTAACCACCGCGCCCAGCGCGGGGCCGATGGAGATCGTCCTGCCCGACCTGGGGCAGACCCGCGTCCTCTTGGAGGTGATCGATCCTCAAAGGGACGACCATGGCCCTGGCTCTTACATCTACCCCACCGATCGGGTGTTCCAACCCCAAGTCTTCGATCTCAAGCGCTTCATCGTCGGCCAGGATGAGCACAACCTGGTGTTCAAGTTTGAGTTGCATGGTCCCATCGTCAACGTGTGGGACTCGCCCCTCGGCCTCTCAGTCCAGGCTCTGGATGTCTACATCGACGTGGATGGGCAGGCCGGCTCCGGGGCTCGCACGCTCTTGCCCGGACGCAACGCGGCGCTGGCCCCGGAGGACGCTTGGGACTACGTCATCTGGGTGGAAGGGTGGACACAAGGCCTTTACGCTCCCGACGCCAATGGCGACCCGCAGAAATTGGACGTCACCCTCAAAGTCATCGTCGATCCCGCCCAGCGTGCCGTCACTATCCGAGTCCCTAAAGAAGCTATCGGCGAGGATCCCGAGAACTGGGGTTATGTGGGGCTGGTGCTGAGCCAGGAAGGCTTTCCTAGCCCTGGCGTGTGGCGCATTCGCGACGTCCTGCCCCAACCTGCCCAGTGGCGCTTCGGGGGCGGGCCTGAGGGAGTCACCAACTACCCCCACATCATCGATTTGGCCTGGCCCGAGGGGGGCCAGCCGAGCCAGGAGGAGATCCTGAGCGCCTACACGCCCTCCGGCGAGGCGGACCTCGCTGCGCTCAGCCCCGACCTCTTCGCTATCCTACCCCTATTGCGCATCCCTTGAAATTAGAGAGCGAGGTACTTCAGTTGGCCTTACTGAAAATTAGGAGTCGAGGGAGTCCCATGTTGTCGGGCCTGCCTCGACTCCTGCTTTTAGTCTTTTTAGCGGCCTGTGTCCCGCCCGCGACCCCTCCCTCCCTCCCAGGGGAGCCGGGACCGACGCCCACCCTCGCCTTCCCCACCGAGGAGCCCCTCGCCACCCTCGAACTCCCTGCCCAACTCCCGCCCTGGAACGCGCTCGACGACAAGTGGGGGCCCTATCTATCCGAACGCGAGTGGGGCAACCCGCGCGAGTCAATACCTGGCGAGACGCCCTGGGAGTTCGATTTCGAGAGGGCGGTGAATACCGCCTATCGCTTCGGCGAGGATGGCATCGCCGGGATCAGCGATCTTCAGCAAGAGGTTAACTTCTCCCTGGCTTTTTGGGACGAGCGCCAGCCCTGGGTCAGCGAGCGCCTCTACGGCCTCTCCAATCCCCAGGGCGAGTTCGGGGAGGAGATTCGCGAGCAGCGCGTCTTCTGGGAGAACACCCCCACCCACAGTTATCTGCGCTACCAGTATCGCTATCCTCGGCAGGAGCCGCTTTACGACATCCAGATCGAGTACGCCAAGTGGGACAGCCGCGTTTTACTGGTCCAGATCACGGTCACCGATATCGATCCGCGCCGGTATTTGCAACCCCGCGATCCGCTGCCTTTGCACGTGCTGCCCGAGGCCTGGTTCCATCGAGAGGGTGAGGTGCTGCGTATCGACGGGCGCACCTTCGACCTGCCTTACTCGGGAGGCCACTTCCTCGTCCAGGCTGAGGCGGAGCCGCAGGGCTGGCAGATCGTGGCCAACCAGACTGGGCGCAAGGGCCAGATCGCCCGCCGACTCTTGGCTCAGGGGCGGTTATCCAATCGCGGTCGGGGCAACAAAGCGACCTGGGATTTTGCTCTTCGGCTGCGTCAGGGAGACTCGGCTCGTTTGCGTTTGGTGCTGGTGGACGAAGGCGATGTGGCCCGCGCCCGGTCGATCGCCAGGGCTATCTGGCCTCGTTTCGATGAGACCATGGCTTTTCGATCCCAGGAGGCCCGCACCCTCTATCGAGGCCAGGTCACCGAGTATCAGGATCTCTATCAGTATGCGCTGATGAATCTTTTGTGGAACAAGATGTACTACGCCTATGATGGCTCCTACGAGGAGCGCTACCGCGGCCGCCTGGATGTGCACGCCGTAGTCCTGGTCCCCGACAAGTGGGAGTTCCCCTGGTTCGCGGCTTGGGACACGGCTTTCCAGACGGGGGTGGCCGCCCGGGCCGACCCGGAGCTGGCCCAGGAGCAACTGCGCATCTTTTTGAGCGATCGCTGGCAGCAGCCCGACGGCCATGTGCCCTGCGTGGAGTGGGCACTGCAGTCGGAGTGTCCTCCTCTCTTCGGTTGGGCGGCTTGGGAGATCTACCGCCTCACGGGCGATCGCGCCTTCCTGGCCGAGATCTTCCCCCGGCTGGAGGCCCACTACATCTATTTCCTGCGCTCGCTGGATGGGGATGGAGACTTTTTGTACGGCGGCGGCCCCATGGGGATGGACAACCTCCCTCGAGCGCACCCCTCCGAGCAAGCCGATACCTCGGCCTGGATGGCCTTCTTCGCGCGCCATCTGGCCCTCATCGCGGAAGAGCTAGGGGACGAGGAGAAGGCCGCCCTCTATGAAGGCGATTATGATTGGATGGCGCAGGCCATCAACGAGGCGCTGTGGCACGAGGAGGATGGCTTCTACTACGATCTGATCGGTCTGGAGGGGAATGAGTACGTGCGGGAGAAGTCCTACGCCGGGCTGATCCCACTCATCGCCGGGGTGGTCCCGCCCGAGCGAGTCCCGCGCGTCTTGGCTCATCTCAAAAATCCGGCCGAGTTCTGGTCCAATTACGGAGTGCGCAGCCTGAGCCGCTCCTCTGCCCTCTACGCACCGGGATATGGCCATCAGCCCCACAACAACTCCAACTGGCGCGGGCCCATCTGGCTCCCCATCAACTATTTGCTGGTGCAAGCGCTGCAGGACCACGACCCGGCCCTGGCCGAGCAATTGCGTGAGAATCTGATTCGCAACGTGGAACGCGAATGGCGGCGGACGGGGCACTTCTTCGAATATTACCACGGCGAGACGGGAGAGGGTTTAGGGGCGGATCACCAGACCGGTTGGACCGCTTTGGTGGCGGCCCTCATCGCCGAGCGCTGGGGCCACTGAGTGTCGAGATCGCTTCGAAGCCCAGCCAGGCGGCCCATGTCGG
>JACPWV010000181.1 GCA_016196905.1 Chloroflexota bacterium
GCCAGGGCCGTTATCGCTTGGTACACAGCGGCGATGTGAAAATCTACGAGAACCTGGATGCTCTCCCGCGAGCTACCCTGGTCCATCGGGCGCGAGTCATGCCCAGCGACGGCGAAGTGATGCGCGCCATGCAAGGGGCCGATTTCCAACCGGCACAGGAGGTGCTTTTGAGCAGCCCGGCCAGGCCGCTGGAGCCTGGTCCCTCGACTGCCGACCGCATAGGGATGCTGGCTTATGAACCTGAGCGAATACTTGTGGAAGTCGAGACGGATCGCCCCGGCTACCTCGTGGTGAGCGATGCCTATTACCCTGGCTGGCGAGCCACCTTGGATGGGCAGCCGACGGAGATTGAGCGTGCCGACTTCCTGTTTCGGGCAGTCTATGTCCCGGCGGGCCGACATCGAGTGGAGTTTGTTTATCAGCCCGCCTCCTTCCTGCTCGGCGCAGGGGTCAGTCTGGCCGCTCTGCTGGGCTCGGCGGCTGGGTGGCTCTGGGCGCGGCGCCCTCGACGAGGCCAGGGGGTGGCGGTATAATTCGTGCGAGGGAGGGGTCTATCGATGCTGCTGAACCTGCTAAATCGCGCACTGATCATTCTGCTGGCCTTGGGCGGCATGCTCCTGGGCATCCTCTTGATCATCGTCCCCAAGCCGCTGCTCCAAACGGCTCAAACGGTCCTGGTAGGACTCCAAAGGAGCGTTGGGGAGGCGCCGGCCCTCTTCGTGCTGCTGGGGATGGCCACCCTGGGCCTGGCTCTGCTGGTGATTCTAGTAGGGGTGTGGCGGCCGCCGCGGCACACGGGCCGAGTGGAGCGCGTCAGTGGCGGCCAGGCCGAGGTGGCTTTGGACTCCATCGCCCAGCGGTTGGAGTATCGCTTGGACCGGCTGCCGGATGTCATCAAAGTGCGGCCGGCCGTCTCCGCCGCCCGCCAGGGGGCAGTCAATGTCCGCTTAGAGGTGGAGACCAGCCTGGATGTCAACGTCCCGGTGAAGACCGAGGAGGTGATAGTCATCGCCCGAGAGGAGCTGGAAGAACGCATGGGCCTGCGCCTCAACCAGCTGCGCGTCAACATCCGCCACGCGGTACACCGGGCCGAACCTCCCGCGTTGAACCCGTGATGGAGATCGATCGCAGACGACTCAAGGCGGCCCTCGAGGGAATTTTGTTCGTGGCCGGCGAGCCGGTGACCCTCTCGCGCCTGGCCCAGGCGTTGGATGTGCCGGTGGGGACCATCCAGGAGGCGCTCACCGAATTGAGCGCCGAATACGCGCAGCGCGGCCTGGTTATCCAGCGCAGCGATCGCGCGGTGCAGATGGCGACCTCCCCCCGCGTGGCCTCCCAGGTGGAGCGCTTCTTGGGGTTGCGGACAGGGATCAGATTGTCCGCCGCCGCCTTGGAGACCCTGGCCATGATCGCCTATCGGCAGCCCATCACCCGAGCGGAGATCGAAGCGATTCGCGGGGTGGACTGCTCCAGCGTGCTCCAAAACTTGCTGGCCCGCAACCTCATCCGGGAGGTCGATCGTCTGGATCAGGCAGGGCGGCCAATCCGCTACGGAACCACCTTTGAATTCCTCCAGCACTTCGGCCTGAGCGATCTCTCCCAGCTGCCCAAAGTGGAGGAGCTGCCCCCGCCCATCGACTCTCGGACGCTGGAGTTCGAAGGACGCTCAGGGGAGAGAGGCGGGGCCGAAGGGTCCACCCAAGGGACTCAGTGACCCGCTATCTTAGTATTTTTCTTCTCCTGGCCGCCATCGCCCTCGTCTTGATTTGGGGCCTGGGCGCGGTATTGTTCTTTGTTCCAGCGCCGATTTCGACTCCCTCGCCAACCGCAACGCCGACCTCCATCCCCTCGCCAACCCCCACCGCGACCCCGACCCCCGGGCCGCTCAGCGTACAGCTCGAGCTCCCCTCGGCGGTGGCCCAGGGTGGGACGTTGGCGGTTCATCTGCGGGTCCCGACTCACTCGGGATCGGGTCCGCTGAGCTTGATCGGCCAGCTCGATGATCGTCCCCTGCATTTCGCCAGAGAGGGCGGAAGCTATTGGGCGCTGGGGGGGTTCCCGCCCTGGGCGACGGTGGGGCCGCATCGCCTTTTCGTCCAGGCCCGCAACCAGCGCGGCGAGGTGGCCGACGTCGAAGCCCAGTTCGAGGTGAGGCAAAGCGATTTTCGCATCGAGCGCATCGACATCCCTGCCGCCCGGGAGGGGCTGCGGGCGCCGGAGATCGTGCAGGACGAGTTTCGCATCGTGGCGGCGATCTATGCGGAGTTCACCCCGCAGCGCTATTGGCGCGGGAGGTTCGGAGCCCCCTTGAAGCGCCTCGCCATGAGTTCCCTTTACGGCACCGCTCGTGCCTACGATGACGGCAGCGTGGACAGCTATCATCTGGGCGCTGACTTGCGGGCCAAGTCGGGCGATCCAGTCTTGGCGGTGGCCAGCGGCCAGGTGGCGCTGGCGCAGGAGCTGCAAGTGCGCGGCAACGCGGTGATCCTCGATCACGGGTGGGGGGTATATAGCAACTATTTCCACCTCTCGTCGATTGCTGTTCGCCCCGGGCAGAAGGTGGTGCGCGGCCAGCTCATCGGCTATGTCGGAGATACCGGCCTCTCCACCGCGCCTCACCTACATTGGGAGGTGCGGGTGGGTGGAAACGCTGTGGATCCATGGCCCTGGACGGAGCGGGACCCGCTACGGGTCAACGAGTAACGGGGCCCTCCCGTGATAGCGATCATAGATGATCAAATCCAGTGCCTATCGATGTAACTCGATGCCCCGTTAACTCGTCGACCCTTTCACTCGCATCTGATCCACGATGGAGCGATTGCACGTTTTCTTGGCCCGGGCGGGGGTGGCTTCGCGGCGACGCTGCGAGGAGTTGATCCGGGCGGGCCGGGTCAAGGTCAACGGCCAAACGGTGAGCCGTCTGGGCATGACCGTCCATCCGGATCGGGATCGAGTAGAGGTGGACGGCCGGCGGGTGGCGAGAGAGCCGCTGGTTTACTATTTGCTTCACAAACCGCGAGGATATGTCTCAACCGCTCGCGATCCCCAGGGGCGGCCCACGGTGCTGGAGCTGGTGCCCAAAGGGCCGCGGCTTTATCCCGTCGGCCGCCTGGATGCCGAGAGCGAGGGCCTGTTGCTTCTGACCAACGATGGCGAGCTTTGTAACCGCTTGACCCACCCGCGCTATCAGCACGAGAGGGAATATCGGGTGCAGGTGCACGGCGTGCCCAGCGCCGATAAGTTGCGCGCCCTGCGGGCGGGGTTGTCCATCGAGGGTCGCCTCTCTCGGATAAGCCGAGTAAGCATCCTCGAAGCACGGCCCGAGCGCGCTTGGCTGCGCATCGTCTTGCGCGAGGGGCGCAAGCGCCAGATTCGACAGATGTTGCAGGCGGTGGGCCATCCGGTCCTGCGTTTGATCCGCGTCCGCTTCGGCCCTCTGGAGCTGGGGGAACTGCGGCGGGGTCGGAGCCGACCGCTGAGGCCAAAGGAAATTGCCCTGCTTTGGCAGGCCGCCCGGGTTGCCGATGGCTCATAGCAGACCCTCGACCATCGCCATCGATGGGCCGGCGGCCTCGGGCAAGACCACCCTCGGCGGGCTTTTGGCGGAGCGCCTGGGCTATCTCTTCTTCGACACCGGGGTGCTGTATCGCGCCATCACCTGGGCAGCCCAGGGGCGCGGCCTGAATAGCAGCGACGAAGCGGCGCTGGCTGCCCTGGCTGCCGAGTTGAAGATCGATTTGGAGGTGCCGGCAGTGAGTGATGGTCGGCTCTACACCGTCCGGGTCGACGGTCGCGATGTGACCTGGGAGATCCGCCGGGCCGAGGTGGATCGAGAGGTCTCCATCGTCTCCGCCTATCCCCAGGTGCGTCGTGCTTTGTTGGAGCGACAACGCGCCATCGCCGCAGGCGGCCGGGTGGTGATGGCCGGGAGGGACATCGGCACGGTGGTGCTGCCCGAGGCGGGCCTCAAGATCTACCTGGACGCCTCGCCCGAGGAGCGCGCCCGGCGCCGCTATTTAGAACTGCGCGCCCGTGGAGAGTCGGCCGATTATCAGGAGATCCTGGCCCGCATGCGCCAACGGGACGAGCTCGACCGTGAGCGCGAGGCGGCCCCGCTGCGCCCGGCCCCCGATGCCATCGTTTTATTCACCGATGGGTTATCGATTGAGGAGACCTTCGCTAAGGTTTGGGCGCTGGTGGAGAACTGGCGGCAGAGGCGAGGTAAAATCGAGGTCGAAGAGCCTGGGTAGATTCGCCCCCTGCGCGATTAAGATCGTCTTTGGGTCGCGAGCATGTGGTTCCATCGGCTGGCCAAGCGAGTGCTGCGCCTGGTGATCCCCCTCCTTCTCGATGTGCGGGTTGAGGGCCTGGAGCATGTGCCCCGGCAGGGGCGTTTGATCGTGGCCATCAACCACACCAATTTTTGGGACGGGGTGCTGGCCACCGCCTACCTGCCCCGGGATGTAGTCGGTTTGGCCAAGGTGGAGTTATTCCGCGTGCCTCTCTTGGGGCTGGTTCTGCGCTGGTATGGGGCGGTTCCCGTCCACCGCGGCGAGGTGGACCGCCACGTCTTGGGTAAGGCGGTGGAAGCCCTGCAACAGGGAAGGGTGGTCTCCATGGCGCCGGAGGGGACGCGCAGCAAGGACCATCGCCTGCAGCGAGGGCGGGATGGGATGGCCTTCTTGGCGGCGCGGACGGGCGCGCCGGTCCTGCCCATGGCCATCTCCGGTTCGGAGCTTTTCTGGTCACAGGTCGTGCGTTTCCGGCGCACCCCCACCCGCATCGTCATCGGGCAGCCCTTTCGTTTCACCGTCCGGGGCGAGGTGGAGCGCGAGATGTTGCGGCGCATGACTCAGGAGGGGATGTATCGCCTGGCCGCGCTCTTGCCCGAGGGGTATCGCGGCTATTACAGCGATCTCTCTCAAGCGACCCGAGAGCTAATTGAGCCCTATCGCTCTGCCGACCAAAAAGAGGCCGCTTGACCCGAAGTCGTCTCTGTGTCATAATAGCTGAACCATAACGGTGTGTTATTATTGGGAAGGAGGTGGGAGCCGGGAGCAGATTAACAGCGAATCAGGGGGAGAGAGCGCACGGTCCCGATCCGCGCCGTCGCGATCGAGATGACGAGGTGGAGGTTTTCCGACTCGGTCGGAACTCATCCTGAGGCGTGGCAAGCGCCCAGGGAGAAAATCGATGGCTATCGCGTTGCCCCTCAGAGCCACAGGCGCGAAGCCAGATCAGCGGATGCCTCCAGGGCGAGCCAGCGCCCTCACCTTCCCCTTTAAAAAGGATCCCCACAAATCCGGCCGGCAACCGCCGGGACAAAAAGGATCCACTGGCGAGTGGCTGCGACGGTTTCGAAAGCCTAGCGACTCTCGTGAGCGCTCATAAGCGAGTGTTCGCGGATGCCGTGAAGGGCTAGCGACTTTCGCAAGCACTCGTAGGCGAGTGATCGCGAGTATCTCGAACGCCTGACGACTCTCGCGAGCACTCCAACACTACAAATCTCCAAATCGAAAAGGAGCGCACATGTGCGGCATCGTAGGCTATGTGGGGCCGCGTTTGGCTGCGCCTATCCTCCTGGACGGGCTGCAGCGCCTGGAGTACCGCGGCTACGACTCGGCCGGCATCGCCGTGCTCACCCCCGAGGGGGAGATCCGCGTTCAGAAGACCCAAGGGCGGCTAGCCAAACTGGTGGAGGCCCTGGATGGCCACACGCCCCCTGGCTACCTAGGCATTGGACACACCCGCTGGGCTACCCACGGCGA
>JACPWV010000182.1 GCA_016196905.1 Chloroflexota bacterium
CTCCAACGTATATCTTTGATCCATCTGGCGAGATGGTCACACCAGGCGGAGGAAAACAGCCCTTCGCCCAGGCGGTGCTGATGAAGAGATCTCGCACAGGTTGCAACAGCCGATCGGTCCAAGAGCTTCGCGGAGAATCGAAAACCGCGGATCGCACAATGGAGCGGCTATTCACATCGACGACCACCACGAACTCCTCAAGGGTATTCACCGCGTAGAGGTACTGTCCGTCAGGTGAAAGGACTCCCGTGTAGGAAAAAGGACCACACAATTCCTCACTTGGTAATTCCAGTGTATCTACAACCTCGCGACCCGCCACATCAAGAAATTCCACGCGGGCAATCCCCGGATCGGATAATGCACCTAAGGTATACAGCCAGTCGCCATCGGGGGAAATGAAGCCCTTTATAACGGAGGAATCGAGACGAAATGCAGTGGGGTCGGACGGGACGTCATAGGGCAACATTCGAAGTGCTCGGGTATCGAAAACATTGAGGTGACGGCGAGTCGTGTTGCCTATCTGCTCAACATGGAGAAGATAAAGCAAACGACCATCGAGAGAGAGGGCCAGGGGCGTTTTATCCTGGGCTTCGAGGCGCGCCAGCTCGCGGCCACTGCGGGCATCTAGCACTTTGAGGTACTGCTGATTCACCCTTCCTTTCGATTCAAGGCTGCTGACATAGAGTCGATCGCCCTGCGGGGAGGCAACCACCTGAGCCGAGGCACCTACGGGAATCTTGCGAACTATCTCCCCACGAGCGGGATCGAAAACCAAGATTTGAGAAGAAAAGGCACGCAGAGGATCACCCTGGTCAACGATGTACACTAGGCCTGAAACGCTCGATAAATCGACCTTCCCCTCCGGGCGCTCCTTGAGCGCCTTGGCCGTGTCGGGCGAGAGGGGCACCTCGGCCTGCTGCTGCGGGCGAGACTCGAGCAGGATCACCATGGCTGCGCCCATGACCACCAGCACCAACGCCATGGAGGCCGCGGCGGCCACCTGTGTTGCGACGCGACGTAACCACCAGATGCGCTCCCCACCCGCAATCCTCGATATCACCTGAGGATACACATCGGGATGCCAGCTTTCCTGGCGCAGGATAACCAGACGCTGACGGGCCCAATCCAACTCGGACAGCCGCTGGCGACAGGTGGCGCAGGTCTCGAGGTGGCGCGCGAGGGCCTCGCCATCATCGGCTTCTAATTCGTTATCGGCGTAAGCTGATAAGAATTCATCGGACGGATGCTCGACCATCTAATCCTCCCCGCTGAGCGCCAGGTAGGCCTTACGAAAGGCGGCTTTGCCGCGGGCGATGCGCTTGCGCACCGCCTCCCCGCTCAGCCCTAATATCTCGGCGATCTCTCGATAGCTATACCCCTCCACCGCGTTCAACACCAGGCAGGCCGCGTAGTCGGGCGGCACCCGGGCCAGGGCGCGGCGCACCAGGTCGCGCTCCTCCAGGTTGGGGGCCGCGAGGGCCTCGCCGCCCAGGGAACGCTCGACGAAAGGCAAGAAGGAAAGCAACCGTCGGCGGCGCAGTGCGGAGATGGCCGCGTTACTGGCGATGCGGTAGAGCCACGGACCCAGGGCCACATCGGCCTGTCCTCCCTGGGGCGGACTCAGGGCGCGATAGGCGCGCAGGAAGGTCTCCTGACACAGATCCTCGGCTAGCGCGGCGTCGCCGACCAGGCGATAAAGGTAACGCCCGATAGAGCCCTGGTAGCGCTCCACCACCACGCTGTAGGCCTCCTTATCCCCCACCCGGATGCGAGCCACCAGGAGGGCGTCCTCCGGCTCGGCCATAGCCTCCTACCTATTACAACGCACGAGGACCTCTGAATGGGACAAGCTCTTTGGAGCATAGCATAGTCGATGTTCTCCCCGCTAGCGCAGGTGCTCGCCTGGTTGCGCATGCGCTCTTTGCGGGTATGATTAGCGATCTCGAGGGATCGACCCATCAACCAGTGACTGGTTGATCATCGACTTGTTGACTCAGCGACCTCTCGACTCACCGACGTTGTGAAACCCCATGGCACTCCATCGATTAGGCGCGATCTCGCTGCTGGCCGGGCTGCTCATGGCCTGCGCGCCAGCCCTCGAGCCCTTGGCAGCCAGGGTCAAAGGGGAGCCCATCACCCTGGCGGAGTTCGAACGCCAGGCCGCCCAGGCGGAGGCCTTCCTTCGGTCGCGTGGCGGCCCCGATCTGGAGCAACGCGTGGCTCAGGCCCGACGCCAGGTCTTGGAGCAGCTCATTGATCGCGCCCTGGTGCGCCAGGCGGCCCCGCAGCTCGGCGTCGTGCTCGAGGAGGCCGCCGTCGAGGCGCCCCTTCAAGAGGCGATCGTCGAAATGGGCGGGGAAGAGGCCTTTCGTACCCACTTGACCGAGATAGGGCTCACGCAGGAACAGTTTCGGCAGGAACTCGAACAGGAATTGTTGTTCTCCAAAGTTTTGGAGGCTCTGACCGCCCCGTTGCCTACCGCCGAGGAGCAGGTCCACCTGCGCCAGATCCTGGTCGATTCACCAGCCATCGCCCAGGAGGTGCTGGCTCGCTATGAGGCGGGCGAGGAACTGTCGTTCCTGGCCACCGTACATTCCCTCGACGCGGCTTCCCGCGAGAGCGGGGGCGACCTGGGCTTCGTCCCACAGGGGGTGCTGCCGACGGAGGTCGAGCAGGCCGCCTTCGCCCTGGAGCTGGGGCAGGTCAGCCAACCCATCGAGACCCCCTGGGGGGTGTACATCATCCAGGTGATCGCGCGCGAGCTGCGCGAGCTGCCGCCGGAAATCCTGGAGGGCCGCCGTCTGCAGGTTTACCAGGACTGGATCGCAGAACTCCGCGCCGCAGCCGTCATCGAGCGATTTATCGATGGGTGAACGCCTCATGAACCAAAGCCCCCTGGCCCATAGCGTAATGCGTTATAATTGAAGGGCCGTCAACAGTTCCTGGAGGGGACCTTGGTCGAGATCAGCTGGTTGGGGCACGCCTGTTTTCGCTTGAGGGATAAAAACGCCCTCATCATTACCGATCCCTTCGGGAAAGAGCTGGGCTATCCCCCGCCCCGGGTTAAGGCGGACATCGTCACCATCAGCAACACCCACCCCCACCACAGCACCCTGGACGGGATCAAGGGGCAGCCCAAGGTGCTTCAGGGACCGGGGGAATACGAGATCCAGGGCATCTTCGTCACCGGCATCGCCTTCACCAGCGAGCCCGAGGCCAAAGGTAAAGATAAGAAAAAGGAATCCCCGCTGCGCAACACTATCTACGTCTTTGAGTTCGACAACCTGACCGTCTGCCACCTGGGTGGTTTAGCGCTGGTGCCCACCCAGGCCGATGTGGAAGGGTTAAGCGCCATCGATGTGCTCCTGGTGCCCGTGGGGGGCAACACCACCCTCGACGGGGCCTCGGCGTCCGAGGTGATCAGCTTGTTGGAGCCACGCCTGGTCATCCCCATGCACTACCGCACCGGGGTGCAAGGGGAGCCGCCCCTGGATTCGGTGGAGCGCTTCTTAAGGGCCCTGGGGGCAAAGCGCCTCCAGCCGCAGGAAGAGATCAAAGTCTCGCGCAGTAGCCTGCCCGAGGAGACTCAGGTGGTGCTGCTGGTGCCCAAGGGTCAAGCCGATTAGGACTCCAGGAGTGCTTCGATCCCGCATGGGCGGTTATCGATGAAGACGGGGCGATAAGTCGAGACTTCCGCTTCCGAGGAGTGAATTCGATTGAATAAGGAACGCATCCAAAAAGCGGTGCGCGAGATCTTGGAAGCCATCGGTGAGGACCCCCAGCGCGAGGGGTTACTCCAAACACCTGAGCGCATCGCGGAGGCCTATGCAGAGTTATTTTCGGGTCTGAGCCAGGACCCCAAGGAGGTCCTCAGCGTCGGCTACGAGAAGCCGGCCGGGCAGGAGATGGTGGTGCTCAGGGATATCCCCTTCTACTCCGTATGCGAACACCATTTGCTGCCCTTCCACGGCCTGGCCCATGTGGGGTACGTTCCCTCCACCAAGGTGGTGGGCGTCAGCAAATTGGCTCGCGTAGTGGAGATCCTGGCCCGCCGGCCGCAGATGCAGGAGCGCCTCACCAGCCAGATCGCCGACACCATCATGGAGTCCCTCAGCCCCCGTGGGGTGGCGGTGGTCATCGATGCTGCGGCGGATCGGGGCCGACGTCGGCGAGATGGCCTCCCTGGTTCGCAGCGAACTCCAGCGGCTCATCAAGCTGGAAGGCGTAGACTACGCCGCGGCCAACGCCCTCAAGGAAACCATCGCGCCCTTGGGCGGCTCTTGCATCCTCGCCGCGGATGTGTATCTGGGTGTGCAACGCAATTCAGACATCTTGATTCTGGGAACCGAGCGCTGCTTGTTTGATTTGATCGAACAACTTCGAACCCGGAAGTCGAAGACCATTCAACCCATCGCCGACGCACTGGCCGGCGCTCTGTCGAATTTCTCGGGCCCGCGCAATTCCATGCGCATCGGCCCGCGCGCCTTCGAGTGGGGGACGCGCACCTACGTGATGGGCATCCTTAACCTGAGCCCCGATTCCTTCGCTGGCGATGGACTCACCGATGTGGAAGCGGCTGTTCAGCGCGCCGCGCAGTTCGCCCGAGACGGAGCGGACCTCATCGACCTGGGAGGCGAGTCCACCCGCCCCGGCTCTGAACCGATCTCAGTAGAGGAGGTGCTGCAGCGGGTGATCCCGGTGATCGAGCGAACGGCCCAGGAAGTCGAGGTGCCCATCTCCATCGACACCTACAAGGCGGCGGTGGCTCGCCAGGCCTTGGCGG
>JACPWV010000032.1 GCA_016196905.1 Chloroflexota bacterium
ATCGATGATCTCATCTCCTGCCGCGGCGAGTTCACGCATCTCTGGGTCGCTGCCCACGGCAGCGATGCGCGAGCCTTGGATGGCAATACCCTCCACGAGGGGGCGGGCCGCGTCCATGGTGTAGATCGCCCCGTTCACCAGAAGACGCCGGTCGTCGGACATGTTTTTCGCCTAATCCAGCAGCCCCCAGCGTCGCAGCCGTTGAGCCAGGGCCTGCGCTAAACGTCGAGGCTCAGCGGCCAACTTTTCCCCTCTCACTTCTGGCGCCGCATTGGTGTCCACCGTCTCCACAGTTTTTTCAGCATTCCCCGAGGCCCAGTTCATCCAGACCTCAAGTTCACCCGGGCCAGCGGCCATGGTGGCAGGAAGGGGGGCGTAAAGGCTGCGCGGGCCGTCTTCGATGGTCACCACGCAGGGCAAGGGGGCCTCCCAAAGTGCGCTGGCTTTCTCCCCAGCGCAGCGCGCCCGAACCTGGCCTCCGCTGTCCATTTCCACCTGAAGGGCTCTAGTCAGCAAAGGCCAGCCTAGCCGCTCAGCCAGGCGGGGACCCAGCGGGCTCGCGCGCCGGTTATTCAGGCGATGTCCCACCAGGACCAGATCAGGCGCGCCTCTTCGCTCGAATCCCTCGGCCAGCAGCTCGATCCAAGGCGATTCATCCAGCTCGAGGTGGGGCATTCCTTCGCCTCGGAGGTGAATAAGCTCGTCCACCCCCAAAGCCGCGGCCTCGCGCAGGAACCCCTCGGCGCCCGAGCCCAGGCCCAGCCCGACCAGGTGCGCGCCCACGTTGTGCAGGCGCAACGCCTCTTCCAGCGCGCGCCGATCCCCGGCAGCCAGGATGGGCCGTGCTCGCCCGGTCTCGATCACCCCCCGGCCCCGACTGACGCGGAGGCTGCTCGGATCGCAGATCGATCGTAAGACCACCGCCACGCGCATCTCAGGGGTTCACCCTCACCCCGTATTCTTGGAAGAGGTCGGCGGCGATGATGATCCTTTGAATCTCGTTGGTCCCTTCGAAGATTTCTCCGATGCGCGCATCCCGGTACATGCGCTCCACCGGGTAATCGCGCAGATAACCCAGTGCGCCGTGGATCTGTACCGCGCGATCCGCCACCCGGGAGGCCGCCTCCGAGCCGAACAGTTTGCAGATGGCCGAGAGTCGGGTGAAGTCTTGCTGCGTATCCACCATCCAGGCGGTGCGGTAGATCAGGGAGCGCAGGGCCTCGATCTCAGCCAGGCTGTCGGCGATCATGAACTGGACCGCCTGCTTCTGAGCGATGGGCGTACCGAACTGCTCCCGCAGCGCCGCGTAGCGGGCGCACGCCTCCAGGGCCGCCTGCGCGCCGCCCAGGGAGGCCGCCCCCAATCCCAGGCGGCCCACGTCCAACGCTTTCATGGCCGTCAAGAAACCCTGCCCGACTTGGCCCAGCACGTTATCGGCGGGCACCCGGCAATCCTCGAACACTAGCTCCCCGGTCTCGGAGGCCAGGATGCCCATCTTCTCATCGATCTTCCCCACCGAGAAGCCGGGGGTGTCCTTCTCCAAAATGAAGGCGGTGATTCCCCCGCGCGGGCCCAGGCTGGGATCGGTGGCGGCGAAGACGGTGACCACGTCGGCGATGGGTCCGTTGGTCACCCAGATCTTGGAGCCATTGAGAACGAAGTGGTTCCCCTCCCGCCGCGCGGAGAGGCGAATGGCGGCAGCGTCCGAGCCGGCATGAGGCTCGGTCAGGGAGAAGGCGGCGATCTTCTCCCCCCGAGTCAGGGGAGTCAGATATTTACGCTTCTGCTCCTCGCTGCCATCCAGGTAGATAGCCATGCTGCCGATGCCGATGTGCGCCCCCACCAGCGCCGCCACCGAGGTGGAGACTTTGCCTAACTCCTCCATGAGGATGCAGTAGCCGATCTCCCCCGCCCCGGCTCCACCGTATTGGATAGGAAAGGGAACCCCCAGCAGGCCCAGCTGGGCCATCTTCTGGACGAGATCGCGGGGGATGTGTTTGGCTTCCTCGATCTCAGCCGTGCGCAGCAGGATCTCCTGCTGAGCGAAATCGCGCACCACTTGGCGCAAGAGCTCATGTGAAGGGCTGAAGGAAAAATCCATGTTCCCTCCCAGACAGAAAAGGGAGAGAGGCACCTCTCCCACGCCGACCCGATTCAAGCATAGCCTGGGGGGCGCGGATTGTCAAGATCTGGGAGGTTCACTATAATGGGCGCGAGATGCCCCGCGGCTATTTCACCTTCGTGCTACACACCCACTTCCCCTATGTCCGGGAGGCCGGCTTGTGGCCCTTCGGCGAGGAGACCCTGCACGAGGTGATGGCCGAGACTTATCTCCCCCTCCTCAACGCCCTGTACGACCTGCGCGAGCAAGAGTACCCTGCGCGGCTGACCTTGGGCATAACCCCCATCCTCCTCGAGCAGTTGGCTGACCCCGCGGTGGGCTCTCGCTTTCGTACCTTCTTGGAGCGCGAGCTGAGTGCTGCCCAGGCCGACCTCCGGCGCTTCGAGGCTAGCGGGGAGGTGCAGCGGGCCGAACTCGCACGCTTCTATCAGAATTTCTACCGGGACCTGCTGAACAGCTACTTGGAGCGCTTCGGCGGAGATCTGGTGGGCGCCTTCCGGCGCCTCCAAGAGGAGGGAGTCATCGAGATCCTCACCAGCGGCGCCACCCACGGTTATCTCCCTCTGCTAGAGAGGGACTCCTCTATTTACGGCCAACTTAAGGTGGGGGTGGAGAGCTATCGGAAATGCTGGGGCACCTCACCGCGGGGGATCTGGCTGCCCGAACTCGGCTACCGCCCGCCTCATATGGAAGGCAGCGGGCGCTATAAACCAGGGCTGGAAGAGTTCCTGGCCGAGCTGAACATACACTACTTCTTTGCCGACACTCACGCCCTCACCGGCGGACCCCTCCTGGGGAAGGCAGCTGGGGATGTCCGGGGGCCGTATGCGGCCGTCCCGCGGCGCATTCTGGTCATTCGCAGCGAGGAGCGCCCGGAGGCGGCGAAGGGCATCACCTTTCGGCCTTACTTCGTCCACGGCTCGGGGGTGGCGGTGATGGCTCCCAACCAGCGCACCAGTCTCCAAGTTTGGTCCGCCACCCACGGTTATCCCGGCGATGCCCATTACCGCGAGTTCCACCGCAAGGATGAGGCCTCTGGCCTGCAATACTGGCGAGTGACCGGCCCGGGAGTGGATTTAGGGGCCAAAGAACTATACGATCCCCAGCGAGCCCGCGAACGGGTTCAGGAGCACGCCCGGCACTTCGTGCATCTAGTTCGAGAGGAGTTGGACAACTACGCCCGCGGCGGCACGCCGCCGGGGATCGTGATCGCCGCCTATGATACCGAACTCTTCGGCCACTGGTGGTTCGAAGGGGTCGACTGGCTCAAAGAAGTGCTGCGCCTCTTAGCCCGCCAGGGTGAGGTCGAAACCACCACGGCCAGCACCTATCTGGAGAGGTATCCTCCCCAGGAAGTGCTGGCGTTGCCCGAGAGCTCATGGGGGGAGGGGGGTGGCCATCACACCTGGCTCAACCCCGATACCGAGTGGGTGTGGCCACTGATTTACCGAGCCGAGCGCTGGATGGAGGAACTAGCTGCGCAGCACCCCGATGCCGAGAGGGACTTGCGTGAGATATTGAACCAGGCCGTCCGCGAGCTGCTTCTTCTGCAATCCAGCGATTGGCCTTTTCTGATCAGCACCGGCCAGGCGCAGGCTTTTGCCGAGGCCCGCTTCCAAGCTCACCTAGCTCGCTTCCATCATCTGGCCTTGATGGCTGAGGATGGTCGAATCCGTCCTGAGGATATCGATTATCTCGAGAGCATCTCCGAGTTAGACAACCCCTTTCCTCAAATCGATTATCGTTACTTCGCCGAGCGCGAGGGTGTCCTGGCTCCGTAATTGCCTCATATCGCGATTTGGTCACCATAATATTTCGGTGGCCACCATAATATTCAGGCGTCAGGGGATGTATCGTTGAGCGAAATCATAAAATACTGCGTTCACCAAATACTAGAAGGAGTTACTGCGATGGGAAAGAGATTAGGCCAGCGAGAAATCCTTTTCCTGCTTGCCGGAGCGGCAATCGCCGCTCTCTCTGGTGGCATCGCTTTCGCCATGATCCCGGGGCCCGAGGGCGTGATTCAGGCTTGCTATCAGAAGGTGGAGGGGATGCTCCGAGTCGTCGAGGACCCGAGCGAGTGTAGGCCTAGCGAGGTCTCACTTTTCTGGAACCAGACCGGACTACAAGGCCCCCCTGGGCCTCAGGGCGAGCAGGGTGACCCAGGTCCACCCGGCCCACCGGGCCCTTCGGGGCGGCTACGTCCGGGGCATGGTCGAGGTGACACCGGGCGCAACTTACGATGTCATCATAGGGATGGGCGGAAGCGGAGGTGTCCCGGGCTCTCCAGGTGGTGCAGGCGGAGACACCATTTTTGCACTTGGAGGGGTGGCGCTGAGCTCGGCAGGGGGCGGAGCTGGGGGTGGCGCCGGCCTCAGCGGGATCCCAGGCGCAGGTGGTGCGGGCGGCCAAGGCGAACCGAACGGAGGAATTTTGATTGGCGGTGCGAACGGCGAAGCCGGTGGCGAGGAGCTTCTTGGCTTCTGCGGGGGAGGCGGGACTGGTGCGGGTGGTATCTCCGTTATAGGCACTCGGCTCGCTCCCGCAAGCGGCGGTGGCAGTGGTGGCAAGACAGAGGGTCTGCCTGGCAATCCAGGAGGTCCAGGCTATATGATCATCCAGTTCTAGTCTAAGGGTGACGAGCTTGAAGGCCGCTGCCCAGAGGAGGATGGGAACGGGCAAGGGGCGGTTGCCGAAATTGTCCCGTTTTAGCGAAGATCCTCACGATCAGGGGGCAGCCTCGTAAGTTGCGCGGGGGGGGCTTCGCTCCCGCCGCACCTTTTCGCCTATCGCTGCGCTCCACCCAACTCTCATCGCTGTCTGGGTCCAAGCAGATTGCGAGGCTATCCACTTTTTGAGCGCAGTACGACTTGAGCGTCAAGCAATCACAGCTTGAACGAACCCATGGCATACTGCGTTTACTACCATATGAGGAGGTGCTGCGATGAGGCAGATATTGGGCCAACGAGAGATGCTTTTCCTGTTTGCCGGAGCGGCGATCGCCGCCGTATCAGGGGGCATCGCCATCGCCTCGATCCCCGGGCCCGG
>JACPWV010000163.1 GCA_016196905.1 Chloroflexota bacterium
TCTCGCGGTCATAGGCGTGGGTTGCCGGCCGCAGGAAGCCGCGCCCCCAGCCGAGAGCGAGCCGCCACGGGATACGCCCACACCGGTGGAGGTCATGGCTACTCCAACCCCTCCCGAAATGGCCCCGACCGCAACCCCGGAGCCCGTGACCTTCGATATACAGGAGATAAAGACACCCCACTACGTTGAGGCAAGTGTCGCGCATGGTGTAATTTTGGAAACATCCCCCACCGAGCTCAGCATTACCTTTAATTTCACTCTAGCACCCCCAACCCAACTTCGCGTGGTGAAAGAGGGCGAACCCATCGTCACTTCAAACGCCATCAGTGAGGACCGTTTAGTGCTCTCCGCGAACGTCCCGAACCAGGGCAGCGGCATCTACATCGTGTACTATGAAGCCTGCTGGCCCGATGGGTCTTGCCACCAAGGGCAGTTCGGTTTTGTGGTCGCGTGAGGCATCCCCCATTGCCAAACAGTTTACGCACCGACGAGCGAAGTCTGCCACGGTTCACCGGTACTCCACGGGCAGCCCTGTCGATTTGCCTGCAGCATGACCGTTCTTTCTAGAAGCAGCAGCAACTCCACAGCATCGTTCGCTAGCCGACGCTTCCGACTGCGCTCAACGGCGCCCCGCCTAGGCCTGTCGTCTTTCCCCCGAAGCCAAAAAGAGCCAATGAGCCAGCATCCCGCACCAGCGGGACCTTTTTGTTTTCACTAGCACGAAGCGAGTCCATTGCGCCAGCGCTATGCTTGGCATTATAATCGTACTCAAGGAGATCTCCGGTGAAGGTCGTCACCGCTTCCCAGATGGGCGAGCTGGAGGCCAAAGCCGCCCAGCGTGGGATCACCATCCCTATGCTGATGGAAAACGCGGGCCGAGCTGTGGCCGAGGAGTTGCAGCGCCGCTTCGACCTGGGCCAACGCAAAATCCTGGTCTTGGTCGGCCCAGGAAACAACGGGGGCGATGGCCTGGTGGCCGCCCGCTACCTGCATGAGATGGGCGCCCAGGTGCGCGTCTTCACTTGGAATCGCCGCGTCCGCTCGGACAAGAACCTGCAACTGGTCGAGGAGCGCAACATCCCCGTCCTGGCCGACAAAGACGATCCAGGGTTGAACAGCCTGCGCCAGCTTTTGGACGAGGCGGACATCGGCGTGGATGCCTTGCTGGGCACCGGGGCCTGGCGGCCCATCGAGGACAAGCTCAAAGACATCCTCACCACACTCGTGCAGCGTCGCTCCGACTTTCAAAAGAAATCCGTAACACTCGCCAGTGTGGATGTGCCCACCGGGCTCAACGTGGATACGGGGGCCCTCGACCCCGCTGCCGTCCCCGCGGACCTCACCATCACCCTGGGCTACCCCAAGCCGGGTCTATTCCTCTTCCCCGGAGCGGCGGCGGTGGGTCAATTGGTGGTGGCCGACATCGGCATCCCCCCTGATCTGGCCGAGGGCATCCAAACCGAATTGGCGACGGAGCAGGAGATCGCTCGGCTGCTTCCGGCCCGCCCGCTGAATGCCCACAAGGGGACCTTCGGAAAAGTTCTGGTGGTGGGCGGATCGGCCAATTACACCGGCGCCCCCTATCTGGCCAGCGCGGCGGCGGCGCGGGTGGGGGCCGGCTTAGTGACTCTAGGCATTGCCCATTCTCTACACGGGATCCTGGCCGCCAAGCTCGAGGAAGTCACTTTCTTGCTGCTGCCTCACGACCTCGGCTCGCTGACACCCGAAGCGGCCAAGCTCCTCTGGGAACGATTGACCGAGTATCAGGCCTTGCTGTTGGGGCCGGGGCTGGGTCGAGAGCCGGGCACGATCGAATTCGTGCATCATTTTTTGGGCGTGGACCACAGCCCGACTAGACGGGGCATCGGCTTTTTAGGCAGCCAGGCCTCCGAGCCCGAAACCGGTCAGGCTTGGCCTCCCCTGGTCTTAGACGCCGATGGGCTCAACGCTCTGGCCCAAGCGCCCGAGGCTGCCAAGTGGTGGACCCACCTCCGCGCTCCGGCCATCCTCACCCCCCACCCGGGGGAGATGAGCCGGCTGCTGGATACGAGCGTGGAGACCATCGAGAAGGACCGCATGGGGACGGCACTGCGCGCGGCGGAGCGATGGGGACAAGTGGTGGTGCTCAAGGGGGCACACACCCTGGTCGCTTCGCCGGAAGGGGAATTGACCATCAGTCCCTTCGCCAACCCCGGGCTGGCCTCGGCGGGAAGCGGGGACGTGTTAGCCGGGTCAATTGCCGGCCTGCTGGCCCAGGGTCTACTGCCCTATCAAGCGGCGGTGGTCGGCGTACACCTGCACGGGCTGGCAGGGGAGCTGGCACGCCAAGAGTTGGGTGATGCGGGCATGCTCGCCAGCGACCTCTTGCCTCTCTTGCCCAAAGCGATCAAGCGAATTCGAGGTGTGAGATAGGCCGTCAAGAGTCGGCCCGCTTGCTCGGGCACGCGTTCGAACCGCTGTCCAAACTTTGAACCAGCTTTCATCACCTGATCGAAAATAAGAACGGGAAGGCAAGCACCTTCCCGTTTTACTTCGTCGCAGTAAAAGCTTACGACTGGAGACCTCGGGCGTCTCGCCTACGCCTTGGCGCGACGGGTGCGCTCCTCCCCTAGCTTGGTGAGGAGCTCCTCCTTCTTCTGTGCGGCCGCCTCGCGGCCCTCCTCCATGGCCTCCTCCACCCGCCCGCGCTGCTCCTCCATGATCCGGCGCGCCTGCTCCTGCAAACGGAGCGCCTCAGCGCTCAGCTCCTCGGAGCGGCGCAGGGCCTCCTCGGCCCAATCCTCAGCGCTGTCCTTCAACTCGATGCCCCGCTCGCGCAGCTCGCGGCGGGTCTCCTCGCCGGACTGGGGAGCGAACAGCAGGCCCAGGACAGCCCCCACCAGTCCACCGACGATGAACCCAGCCATGAACTCTCCGCTGCCACCACGATCGTCCGACATGGGATTCTCCTTTCCTGTCAATAAAACCTTAGCGGCGCCGCCGAACCAGGAAGCGCAGCAGCCGACTGAGGGCCACGCCGTAGCTGGCGGCTTTGATGAAGGGGATGATCACCGTATCGCTTAAAAAGGAGGTGGTTCCCTTGACCGTGCTCATCGTCTCCTGGGCCGACTCCAACATCGGCTGGAGTTCCTCACGCAGCAAGCGCACCAAACCAAACAGCTGCCAAGCCAGAAGGAGCAAGCCCAGCCCGATGAAGAAAGACTCCACCGCCAGGGCGATGATGGCGATGTCGCGAATGGTCGCCAAAGTCATCTCGCCCCCTGCTACGCATGGATTATATCACAGCTTCAGGCGTCGGGCCAAGGCCATGGCACCCCAAGACCCCAGCGTGCCCCACAAGAGGTGCACTCGCCCGATGGTGATCAGAGCCAGCCCACTGGTCTCGGCCAGGATATCCCCCACCCCGAAGCCGATCAGGGAGAGCAGCCAGAACAGGGCCAGCCGGCGCGCCGATCCACCCCACAGCATGTGGAAAAGGCCAGCGTAAAGGCTCGCCAGCAAAATGCTGAGGACCAGCGGGGGCGACATCAGCTCACCTGATCGATTCGATAAAACCGCCGCCCACCAACACCTCTCCCTGGTAAAAGACCACCGCTTGGCCGGGGGCCGCGGCCCGCACCGGCTGTTCCCAAACGATGCGGGCTCGTTCAGCGGGCAGCGGATAAAGGCGGGCGGGCACATCGGCGGCCTTATAACGGATCTTGGCCGTTACCTCCAGAGGCCGGGAGGGCGGACCTTCGACGTAGTTGACTTCTTTGGCCCACAGTTCGCGGCACCCCAGTTCATCGGCGGAACCGACCACCAGCGCGTTTCTTCGGGCATCCAGCTCCAGCACGTAGAGCGGTGCCTCCGCGGCGATGCCCAGGCCGCGTCGCTGGCCGATGGTGTAGCGCCACAGCCCGCGGTGCTCGCCCAGCACCTGGCCGGCCCGATTCACGATGGGGCCAGGGTTGGGCGCCAGCCCACCGAAGCGCTCCAGGAAACCAGCGTGGTCGCCATCGGGGATGAAACACAGGTCCTGGCTCTCGACTTTCTCGGCCACGGGCAGGCCGAACTGGCGAGCCAGGGCGCGCACCTGCGGCTTGGTGTGTACGCCGATGGGGAACAGCGCATGGGCCAACTGCTCCTGGCCCAGCATGCACAGCACGTAGGACTGGTCCTTGGCCGCATCGACCGCCCGGAGCAGCTGGTAGGAGCCCGCCTGAGGCGGATGTGGCTGCTCTGCCTGACCCGCCTCAGGCGGGTGGCGGCGGACTCGCGCGTAGTGGCCGGTGGCCAGGTAATCGCCGCCCATGGCCAGAGCGCGATTGAGCAGCAGCTCGAAGCGGATGTGCCGATTGCACTTGAGGCA
>JACPWV010000167.1 GCA_016196905.1 Chloroflexota bacterium
ATAGCCACGGAGGCTTCTTAGTCTCGGTGGTGATTGGGCTTTTCGGGGCCCTCATCGGGGGCTGGCTCTCACGCACCCTGGGCATCGGAGATGTGCTGGTGCTGGGGGGTGTGCCGGTGGTATGGACCATTGTCGGCTCGGCCATCTTCGTTCTGGTTCTGAGCGCGCTGCGCCGCCGGCGATGATGGGCAAAAGGCTTTAGGGAGGGGAATGCCGTGTTAGAACTCCTGATCGTGCTGCTCCTGCTCCTGTGGCTGCTGGGCTTCTTTGGGTCGCGCTACAGCCCGCGGATCCCACGTAACGACCTGGTTCACTTGCTGCTCATCATCGTCCTGGTCTTGCTCATCATTCGGCTGATCTAAAAGCTTAGAAAGGAGGAAAAAGCCCATGCGCTTTAAGACCAGTGCGCCGAGCCAAACGGTAGTCATCATCGCGGTGGTGCTTTTGGTGATCGGGCTGCTGGGGACGGTGCTGCGCGGGACGCTCACCGTTGTCAACGTCCCCGGCGATTTGGCCATCTGGGCCTTGATCGGATCGAGTGTCTTGCTTCTGATCGGATCGCTTTTTAAGGCTCTGTAGTTGGATCAGAGCACCTGACGATTTGCTGATCCTCGACTCTCGGGCAAACCGCCGAAGGACCCCCTCGGCGGTTCCTCTTTTCGTCGATCGGCTTGGCATCTCCGCCCGGCATAGAAACGCGCCACGTTGGCGTGCTCAATCCTCTAAAATAGAAAAAACCTAGCGAAGATGGGCCGAAGAAGCAATGGGAAGAAAGGGGGATAGCTCTGGGCTCGACATCTGGGCTTATAATGGGATGAGTCTTTCAATCCCTATCCGGGGATCGGTCGGGACTTCGTGGAATCGAAAGGAGGTCCACTCATGCGGCTCGATCTAATCACCGCCACCAGTGTAGTCATCCTGGTATTGGCCACGGTGGAGGTGCTGCGTGGGCGAGGCAAAGGAAGTCGCCCTCTGATCCTCCTGGTGGCCATCCTTCAGGTGGCCTGGCTGCTGGGTTTCCTGGGTGAGGACCTGGGAAATTACGAGTCCCGCGTCTGGGCCCTCATCGCCGCCGGGATGATACTAGCCTTCGCCATCGATCTGTATCGGGCACCCGAGGGGCAGCGCGGGGAACTTATCGCTGCGGGGCTGGGCCTGGCCGCCCTGGTTCAGCTGGTGATCGGCACTGGGCTGGTGACCCTCACCATCGGCTGAGCTAGGTACTGCGGGCCCACAAGAAGGCCTCGGTCAGGACCAGCGCGGCCAGGAGCAGCAGGGCGTTGACCTCGGTGAGGGCCTGGTTCATGCGCAGCCAGGCGCACAGCACCAGGAAAAGTGAGGCCAGGCCGCCCCGCCGCGCGGCCCGCATAAAATGGGGAGCCCGGGCAGCACGCCGCTCTAGGTAGTTAAACAGGGGCGTGAAGGTGAGGGCCTGGGCCAGGAAGAGGACCACCAGGAACAGGAACCGACTGCTGACCTGGCGAGGATCGCTGTTGGTCACGACGTAAGCCAGCCCGGCCCAAGCGGGCAGGGAGGCCAGGACACCTAGGAGGGGATGGAGGCGACGTGGAGTGGGGGAGGTGCTTTCACGCATCGCGCCGATTATATGCCCGGGCGCCTTCGGCGACAAACCTCCGCGGCGCGCCTCACCCTGAGTGCAGCAGGCCCCGCCTTCGACCCCCGGGACGGAGTATGTTATAATCGGCGCGTGATCCAGCTGATCGGCATCACCGGCAACCTGGGTGCGGGCAAAAGCAGCGTGCTGGGCATGCTGGCGGAGCTAGGTGCCTACACCATCGATGCGGATCAACTCACCCGCGAGCTGATGGTCCCGGGCACCTCCGTTTACCAGCAGGTGATCGAGGTTTTCGGTCCAGCCATCCTCAACCCCGATGGTTCCATCGATCGCCGTGGACTGGGTCGGCGGGTATTCGGCGATCCGCAAGCCCTGGCTCGGCTGGAGTCTATTGTCCACCCCGCGGTGATGGAGCGCATCGAGGGGCTGATCGCCGCCGCGCCGCGCCCGGTGGTGGCGATCGAAGCAGTCAAGCTGGTGGAGGCCGGCCTGCACCGGCGCTGCGATGTGCTGTGGGTGGTCATCGCCGATCCGCAAATCGTGCGCGCGCGACTCTCGGCCCAGGGGGATTTGTCGCAAGACGAGATCGATGCGCGCTTGGCGGCTCAAGCCTCCATCGCGGAGAAAGTAAAGCTGGCGGATGTGGTCATCGACAACTCGGGAACCGAGGAGGAGACGCGGGCGCAGGTGGTGCGGGCCTGGGAGCACATCCTGACCCGCGCCCAGGCGCCCTGGACATCTGGCACGAGAGGTTATCGAGACGAATGACCGCGTTACGCGATTTCGTCACTCGCCATCCGCGCCTGGCTTCCTGGATCTGCTTGGCCCTAGGCATGCTGATTCTGCTCTTGTGGGCCGCCTCGGCCGTGCCCCTCTTGCCCACCCAGCTGCTGGCTGTGGTGGTGGCCACCATCCTCCTGGCCGGCTTGTGTGTCTGGATCATCTACTGGGAATGAGGATAGACGCCTCAAGATGGCCGTTGGGGCTCTTCAGCGCACAGAGATCAAGCGTGGCCTGCGCCCCTTCGATCCGTTGCGGGATATCCTCCCGGTGGCGGAGTTGATCGAGTTGGCCTTTGCCGCCGATCTGGAAACGGAGGGACGGGAGATACTGCAGGGGATGCGTGCGGCGGCCTCCGTGGCTCCCCTGTGGGGGATGCTGGATCGCCTCCTCTCCCTGGGAGATTACTTTAGTGGTTATGTGTGGGTGGAGGAGGGGAAAGTCGTGGGGAATACCACCCTCACCCGCGCCGGGCTAGGCCGCCGCGACTACGTGATCAGCAACGTGGCGGTGCATCCCGCTTATCGCCGGCAAGGCAACGCCCGACGGTTGATGGAAGCGGCCATCCAGGCCGCCCGCCAGCGCGGCGCGCCCTGGGTGGTCTTGGAGGTGCGCCGGGATAACTACGCGGCCAAGGCCCTCTATGAGCAGCTCGGGTTCGTGGTGGTGGACGCCCACAGCGTGCTCGTGCTGGAAGCCTGGCCGCCCGCCATCCACCTGGAAGGAGAGCTCCCCATTCGAGCCCTGGGCGCTGGGGACGAAGGAAGAATTCAGCAACTGCGCAGGGCGGCGAGGTCCGAGTGGGCGCGTCGCCTGGATGGCGAGCCGAGCAGCCCGCCGCCCACCTGGTGGGTGCGCGCCTCCCAACTTGGGGGCAGGTTCTTGCTCGGGGAGGGCCAGCTGGGATGGGGCTGGGCCGATGGCGATGAGCTCTGGGCTGCCCTCTCCCTATGCGCCACCCGCTGGGGGGCCAGGCATCGCTTGGAGCTTTGGGCGCGCCCCGAGCGACACGGCCACGGAGAGCGTGCCCTGATCGCACGAGCCCTGTCCGCCTTAGGCAGATACCCGCGCCGTCCCACCAGGGCCACGTTGCGCCCCTCCTATCCCCAGGCGGTGGAGAGCCTGCGCCTGATGGGTTTTCGGCACCTGCGCACTTTGGAGCGCATGATCCTCGAACTGGGAGATTAAGACAGTGATCGTTCGCGTCTTGCTGCGCTGGTTGATTAACGCTGCGGCCATTTACCTGGCCAGTCGCACGGTGCCCGGGATCCTGGTGGAGGACGAGCTGGCGCTCATCGGCGTGGCGCTGATCTTGGGAGTGGTCAATGCCTTCATCCGACCCATCTTGCAACTCCTCACCTGTCCCCTGATCATCCTCACGCTAGGCCTTTTTACCTTCGTGCTCAACGCTCTCATGTTGCTGCTGACCGCTTGGATCGCCGAGTTTCTGGACATCGGTTTTCGAGTCGATGGCATCGTCCCC
>JACPWV010000168.1 GCA_016196905.1 Chloroflexota bacterium
AAGAGATCTTGGACGCCTGGCTCAACACTCGCGAGATCGATCCCACCGAAGTCGCCAACATCGAGAAGGTCAAAAGTCTGGATGAGCACCGTCGCCTGTAAACGATGCACAGGCAAGAGGGTGCGAGTTGTCGAGAAACCAAGCGACTCTCGCGAGGCGTCTGAAGCCGCCTGAAGGCGGTGCGCTAGCGAGCCGGCTGAAGCCGGTGCACAGGAGAGTGGAGGCGAGTCGTCGATGAACTACGCGACTTTCGCGAGGTGCCCGAAGGCGCTACACAAGAGAGTGGAAACAACTCGTCGAGAAGCCATGCAACTCTTGCAAGGTAGCTGAAAGCGAGACGGATTGCGCATACCATAGCGAAGATCAGCCCGGGCTGATCGTTTAAGGGTGGACTAAGAGGCCGGCTCCAGGGTGAGCGTGCCCTCTCGATTGGCCTCGATCTCGGCGCGCTCCCACAACAGCGGGCGATACTCCACGTTGCGCCAGGGCTCGATCAGATCGGCGTAATGGAGATGGAAAGGGATCCCCACCTGGCCTCCTGCGTATATGCCCATAGAGTTGGACCACTGGCTGGGATCGGCGATGAAGCGATAGGAGGGATGCCCTGTAGCGACGAAGGGGTTGGCCCACGAGAAAGCGACTTGGTTCACCGTGCCGGTGGCGCCCCGCACCGGGAGGGGCCCGCGATCGAAGATCAGGCTCAGCCCGGTCACTCCCTCGAAGGTGATGTGACCAAAGGTGGCGGTGTGGAGGCGCCCCCAGGTCCATTGGGTCACTGCATCGCCGAAGCGATCTCCCAGCTCATCCAGGGCGGCATCGAAGGCGCGACGCACAACCTCGTCCCGCTGTTCCCTTTCGGGCGTGCCCACGTCGTCGAACCACGGGTTGTTTGGGTCGGAGATGATTTGCCTGAGGGCCACGCTGTGAAAATCCTCCCGGGGAAGGTAATCCTCGAAGAGCGCCTCGCCGAGCTCATCGGCGAAAGTGGCCCGCACCAACTCGCGATAGTAGGCGTGGAATATGGTCGAACCCGTACTGGATTCCTCGCTACGCAGGTCCCAGGCGCGTAGCTCGTTGAGGGCGCGCTCTTCCAAGAAGTCGTTAGGCTCAAGCTCGAGGAGGTAGGGCATAAAAGCTTCCGCAGCGAGATTGTAGCTATCGGCCTGGATGCGTTGAAAATCTTCGATGGTCAAACGCTCGCCTTGCGCGAATTTTTCGCTCATGAGATCGATGATGCGTTGAGCTCGGAAGCCAGGATCCCACTCCAACGAGATGGTGTAGGGATAATCGTCTCCGACCACTTTGTTGTTGGCCGTGACGATGTAGTGGCTGGGCGGGTTGAACAGGCGGGGCAGTTCATCGTAAGGGATATATCCTTGCCACTCGTACTCCCCGGTCCAGCCGGGGACGGGTGTGAGCCCGTTGTGCCTCGCGGCGCGAATGGGGATCCAGCCGGGAACCTGGTACCCGATGTTCCCCTCCCGGTCGGCGTAGACCACGTTTTGTGAGGGAACCGCGAAATCGGAGAGCGCCTCCCGGAACTCCTCCCAGTTGCGGGCTTTATCCAGCCTGAGGATGCTGCGCAGGAGCTGGTCGGGCTCCAGCGCGGTCCAGCGGAAAGCGACTGCCATCTCCTCGCTCAGCGCCTCGCGGATCTCATCAGAGACAACGCTCAGGATCGGCCCGTGGCGGGTGATGTGCACACGCTCTCTAACCGGGTCCTGTGCCTTGACCCGGATCACTTCCTCCACAACCTGGGCATCCACCCACTGGCCCTGATATTCGTATTGATTGGGATCGGCGGGGTTGATCCGCTCGAGATAGAGGTCCTGCACATCGGACTCCACGTTGGTGAAGCCCCAAGCGATGTCGCGGTTGTGGCCGATGATGACGCCAGGGACGCCGGGCAGGGAGACGCCGTATACGTCGAAATCACCCCCCACCAGGTGAACCGCGTACCAAATAGAGGGCATTTGGATGCCTAGATGGGGATCGTTAGCCAAAAGCGGCATCCCCGTCGCGGAGAGGCTGCCGTCGATCACCCAGTTGTTGCTGCCGAAGGTGGGATCGTGCGGGATGATGGCTTCTAGGGCGCGGAGGCGAGCCTGGAGCTGATCGAGGTTCAGCCCGCGATAACTCTGCACCTCGGGCGAGACGATGAGAGGCATATCCTCGGGATAAGCAGGCATCAGCTGGCTGGCCGCCTCCTCGCTCAGCCTGCCTACTAACCGTGCGCGCAATAACTCGCTCTCCCAATTGCCGCCCAGGTCCCAGGCCATCACCTTTCCCCACACCAGGCTGTCCACCGGCTTCCACGGCTCAGGATCCACGCCCAGGATGGCGAACTCGGGCGGGAGGACGTCGCGGTGGGTCTGGGTGAAGGCGTTGACGCCCGCGGCGTAGGCTTCCAGCAACGCCCGGGTCTCCGGGTCGAGCTGTTGAGCTTCAACTTGGGCGGTGCGATGCCAGCCCAGCGTGCGAATAAAGCGATCGGTGTCTAGAGTTACCTCACCCAAAATCTCGGAGAGCCTCCCGTGGCCGATGCGTCGATTGAACTCCATCTGCCACAGTCGATCCTGGGCGGTGACGTAGCCCTGGGCGAAGAAGAGGTCGTGTTCGTTCTGGGCGTAGATGTGGGGGATGCCCCAGCGATCGCGGATCACCTCCACGGGGGTGCTCAGGCCCGGCAAGGCGACTCGCCCATCGATCTGGGGGTAAGCTCGTCGGAAGAGGTAGAAATAGCCAGCCGCTGGCGCGCCGACCAGCACCAAGAGCATCAGGACGACTAAGCCGATGAGGAGGCGCCGCAGGATACGCATCGGTCTCTCCTTTCTCGATTCCCTTCATGGCCTCGCAGGAGAAAGATCGACCTGAATGCCTATTATGAACGGCGCTGTGGAGAAGTCAAACCGTGTGTTATACTAAAAAATGCGACACATCTCATAAGGGAGATGGGAGAGGCGTTTCGTGGCGGTGCAGCGCGAGGAGAAGGATTTAGATGCCCGTGAGTTGAACGAATTGGGCAACGCCTACGTCGACTACGGCATGTGGGAGCGTGCCGAGGAGTGCTACCGGCGCAGCCTGGAGCTGCGGCGGGCCAGCGGCGACCAGCGAGGCGAGGGGCTCACTCTTCACAACCTGGGGGCGCTTTACCAGCGCCTGGGGCGGTGGGAGGAGGCGTGCGAGCAGTACCGCCTCAGTCTGGCCTTGGCACAGGAGAGCGGGGAGGCCCAGAGCGAGCTGGCCTCCGCGATGAACCTGTGCCTGATCCACTACAGTTTGAGTGAGACTGAAGAGTTTCTCAAACTGGCCCAAGAGACGGAAGCGCTGGCCCGTTCGTTGGAGGCCTGGGAGCCGCTGGCGCGGCTAAGCTGGTTGCGCGGTCGCATCGCCTTCGCCACCGGTCAGGAGGGTGCGCAGCGGGGCATGGAACAATACGCTCAAGCCCTCCACTTCGCCTCCCGGAAGAGCCCCAGCGTCCTGCGCCAGATGGCCGGTTACCTAGGAGAGGAGATCCAGTCGCTGGTGGAGCGCGGCGAAGCGGGCACCGCGCTGGTTTTGTGCGATTATCTTTTGGCGCTTAGTCGACGGGAGGGCTTGGCCCAGGAGGCCATCGACCTTTTAGAGGCGCGCCGCCGCGAGGTGCTCTACGGCGCGCGCCTAGGTCCTCCAGCGAGATAGCCTGGGCAAGGAGAGATATCTGAGATCGCGGTAGGCGGAGTTTCGCGTAACACTTTCGGGCTTTGCGAAGTGCGAAGCATTTAAGCGAACGCAATGCACCGAAAAGCCCGTATTATCCGGAGTGTGAATGCAGCTTGTGACGGTCCAGG
>JACPWV010000170.1 GCA_016196905.1 Chloroflexota bacterium
CGCGTTCGCCGCGGCGAGCACGCGGCCAGCGGCTGTCGGGTCGATCGTCAGCGAGGCGCCGGACTGGCCGTCGGGCGCGTTGCTGACGTTGATCGTCGGCCCCACGGAGACGCCGCCGTCGCCGGCCACCGCGACCGCCGCGGCCGCGAGGTCGAGGTCGCCTCCCGCCGAGATGCTGTTATCCGCCCAGGCCGCGTGCAACACGCCAGAGCGGAAGTCGAGGCCGATCGAGGGGCCGAATCCGAAAGCGCTCCCCCCGGATGAGGTGCCCGCGCTGATGCGAAAGTCTGGCCCGCTCTGGGCGGCCTGTCTGCTCACGCTCACGAGCTGCGTAATCTCGGGCGGGTGGGCGAGGACGGCCATTGGAACGAGCGCCATTAGCAACGAAAGGGTGCAAACACAAATCGTCGAAAAGGAGTAACGTTTCATCGTCATTTCCTCCTTCCCATCCAGTTTTAGGTCACTCCGGGAGTTTGAACGGCTCGCTCGAAGAGAGGAGTAGAGGCCCTCACACCCTCGAATTAGAGGCTGCCTACTTCAAGATACGCAGTGGGGCGCTCTGGTGGATTTACGGCTCAAAAGCGAGGGTCACGATCTCGTGGGATCTTACTGCGAGGGTATAGACGTCGTCTTGGGGGGATAGTTCTGTCAAGATCTCCTCGTTCAGGTTGGTGCGCCAGGCATGTGAAAATCGTCGGTACAAACGCAGGCGTCCTTGGATGGGTCGGTCATCGACGTTGTACAGACGCACGATCAGTCTGTTGCCTTCCTCAGCCAATTTGATGGCGCTCACCACCAACTCGCGCGGCTTGATCTCGAGGAAACTGAGGGCCGAAGGCAACCCGCCGGGGTATCGCGTTATGGTGACCACGCGAAGCGGGGTGGCAAAGGCGTGGGCCTGTTGAAAAGCATCGCGCCAATCCCCGGCGTGAGGGATGAGCGCATACTCAAAGGAATATCCGCCAAGGCATTGGGCTTCGGGCGTCTCCAGCATAGGCCCGGCGTGCCCCCGGCGGCAGGGGAAATCGTCCCGCGAGAGCCACCCCACGCAACGCAGCAGGGTCAGGGCGATGGTCGCCCCCCGGGGGCCGGGGATGACCTCGTACTCGGGCAGGCCCCGCGCGGCCAAGAGCAGCCCCGCGTTGCCGTCGCTCACATCCACGAAGCCGCGCATGGGCGCGGTGGGCACCGGCTGCTCGATCCAATCCTCGGTCACTGTTGGCAACTTCGTTGAGCGCTCTACCACCTCGAAGGCCCCTTCAGCGTGAGCCTGCTCGATACGAAAGGGAGTTGGGAAGTGCACGCGCAGTCGATGGTCCTGGGCGCGATTTTCGATCATAGTTTGGATATCGAGACGGGGAACGCTTTGCCACAAGGTCAGGCGGCTTGTGATCGGCACCTCGACGGTGTCTTCCGAGCGCGCGCGGCGATCCTGGCTCAAGGTGGCGGGCAGGTGATAAACCGTGGAGATCTCGACGACTTGGCGGGCCGGCCCGTTCTCCAGCCAGCGCACCGTGGGCGGCTGGGAGGGGCGCTCGATCAGTAGGTCATTCGGAGGCGGGCAGAAGTTGTACTCATCTCCCCGATCGCCCCCATCCACAAAATGGTTGAGCTGAGGAAAGTGAACGCCGGTGACTTTGTCGTGCAGAGTCAGCCTGCCATCCCTTTCTACTTCCACTGAGAGGTATTCGTTCTCCAGATGGGGCGTTTGGCCGCTGGGAGAGGTATCGATCCGGTCAATGCGCTGCAGGGCATAGGCTTTATAGCCGTAGCTGGGCACCCCCTCGGCGAGGAAGGCCACGCGCAGCCCCGGCTCGCTCCGACCGACGATATGGACGGGCACCGGTCGCCCAGCCTCATCTCGAATATCGACCGCCTCGGCCCCCCCGGCCAGTTCCATCTCCACGCCGTCGCTGCGGGGGCCGGTGGTGGGATTGAACACTACGAACACTTCCTCGGAGGTGAGTCGGCTCGTATCGATCTGATCCGCGATGTGGGCCAGGCCGTCGGCGATCACTCGTTGGGCAAGTTCCTGACTGCGGTCGAAGCGAATGACCATCTCGCGGTGCACCTGATCGATACTGCAGCCGCAGATGCTGTCGTGGGGTTGGTTGTTCAGGAGGTGTACCCACGCTTGACGAAGGAGGGAACGATCGCGCTCGATCTCCGCGCGATTCGCTGAATTCAGCGAGGCGGCCCAGGCCAGGGCGGGCTCGGCCCAGCGCTCCAGCAAGCCCTCGCCCTGGGCGTTGCGCTGCTTGATCCAGAGGCGCGTGGAGAGGACCCCGGGCAACAGGTGGTGGCGCTTGGGGCTGCGCAGCTCGCCGCGCACGATGGGCAGCGCGTCCTCGTCGAGGTGTTGGCGCACCTTCTGGATGTAGTCGGGAAGCGTAGCTTGCACGATCTGGGCGGCCTCCAGCTTCCCATTGGCCTGGGCGATGGCGCGGGTTAGCCAAGGCCGTGGCTGCATGTGATCGGTCCCGTGCATCAGCAGAAGATAAGGTGTGCGCGCGTGAGGGCGAAGGGAATCCGTGGCGCGCCGCACACCCTCCAGGAACCCATCCTCGTCCTCCGGCAGCCAGGCGGCGTTGTCGTAGCCGTCCCGCAGGTAGATCAAAAAGACGCGGCTTTCATCCGGCGCCTCCCAAACGAGCTCGCAGGGGTGATCGTCCAGGCCGCGCCGCAGGCAGGCGCTGTCGATCCCGAAGCCGCGCAGGATCTGCGGCACCTGCCCGATGTGCCCGAAGGGGTCGGGGATGTAGCCCACGCGCATCACCGCCCCGAACTCCTGGGCGATGCGGTGGCCGCGCAGCAGGTTGCGTACGATCGCCTCGGGGCTGGCTAAGAACTCGTCCGGCAGGATATACCAAGGGCCCACCAGGATGCGTCCGGAGCGGATATGTGCCTCCAGTTCGGCACGTCGCTCAGGACGGATTTCGAGGTAATCCTCCAGGACCACGGTTTGCCCATCCAGCATGAAGTAGCGGTATTGGGGATCGCGGGCCAGGATGTCCAGCAAAAGGTCGATGAGGGCCACCAGCCGATCGCGAAAAACAGCGAAGGGCTCGTACCACTCCCGATCCCAGTGGGTGTGGGCGACCAGATAAAGCTGGTAGTGCATCGACACGGATGGCCTCCATCGAAAGAAGGCCCGCTCCGGTCGGAGAGTGGGCCTTCTCGGACTCTAGTTGGCGATCGATCCGCCGCCCTAGGCCAGATTGAGCATGAGCAGCTTGGGCTCGGTCATCTCCTGGATGGCATAGCGTAAGCCCTCGCGGCCCTGCCCGGAGGCTTTCACTCCCCCATAGGGCATATGATCGATGCGGAAGGTGGGCACCTCATTGACCATCAACCCGCCCACCTCGATTTCTTCGTAAGCGTGAAAGACGGCTTTGAGATCGCGGGTGAAAAGTCCCGCCTGCAACCCGTACTCGCTCTGATCCACCACCCGCACCGCGTCTTCGAAATCGCGATAAGGAGTGACGGTCACCACCGGTGCGAAAACCTCCAAACCCTGCACCTTCATCTCCGGTCGGACCTGAGCCAGCACGGTGGGCTCGATGAGCTGGCCATCCCGCCGGCCGCCAGTGAGGATCTCCGCGCCATCCTTAACCGCCTCTTTGATCCAAGCCTCGACGCGATCGGCGGCCTCGCGGTTGATGAGGGGCCCCACATCGGTCTTCTCGTCCAGGGGATCCCCCATCACCAGCTTGCGGATGCGCTCCAGGAAGAGATCCAGGAAATCTTCGTAGGCCCCCTCTTGGATAAAAATGCGCTGCACCGAGATACAGGATTGGCCGGCGTAGGAGAAGCCTCCCACCACGCAGCGCTGGGCAGTGAAGTCCAGGTCGGCATCGGAATGGACGATCACCCCCGCGTTGCCGCCCAGCTCCAAAGTCACCTTCTTGCGGCCGGCTTTGGCTTTGAGCGACCAGCCCACCGCGGGGCTGCCGGTGAAGGTCAACATCTTGATACGATCGTCGGTGATGAGGGGCTGGGCCACCTCGGTAGTGGAGGGCAGCGAGCTGAGCCCGGCCGCTGGCCAGCCCGCCTCCAGCGCGA
>JACPWV010000171.1 GCA_016196905.1 Chloroflexota bacterium
TCCTCGGCTCGCTCGCCCCGCACATGCAACTCGTCGGGCGGGCGAGAAGCTGAGGCACTGTGAAAGGAAATACCCTCCACGGGAGCTCGAGGGGTGGCCGGCGCCGGTTCCAGATCGTCTCGATCGAGCACTACCCGGTACCCACCCACCTGCACCTCGGCTTTGCGATCGTCTAACAGCGCCAGCAGTTCCCCGCCCCGTTCCAACCCACGAACCCAAACCGGATCGCCCACCGAGAGCTCCACCGCCCCCTCCGCGCTCGGTCGAAGGGGTGCCAGGGCACTCTCTAGCTGCGCCAAGCTGGCCTCGATCTCCGCACGGCTCCGCACCTCGCGCCGGGGTTCTTGCATCAGTTGGCGCAGCTCGGCGCGAACACGCATTAACTCTTCCCGAGCGCTTCGGCGGGACTCGTTCAAGATCTCGGCGCGCGATCGCTCCAACTCGCGCAGCCGCTCCTCGGCCTCTCGCTGTATCGCGCGGGCCTGAGCCAGGGCGCTCTCGGCCTGGCGACGAGCCTGGAGGGCCTGCTGACGCGCTTTCTGGATCTCCTCGAGATAGGTCTCCGCTTGGCGATCCTGAGGAGTCAATAGCTCCCCGGCGCGCTGCACGATGGCCGCATCCAGGCCCAGGCGGCTGGCAATAGACAAGGCGTTGCTCCGCCCGGGCAGCCCAATGGTCAGCTGATAGGTGGGGCTCAGTGTCTCCACGTCGAACTCCAGCGACGCGTTCTCCACTCCAGGAGTGATCTGCGCATAGGCCTTCAACTCGGTGTAGTGGGTAGCCACCAGGGTGGTGATGCCCCGCTGACGCAGATGCTCTAAAATGGCGCGCGCCAGCGCCGAGCCCTCCAGCGGATCGGTGCCCGCCCCCAACTCGTCCAGAAGCACCAAGCAGCGCTTCCCCGCCCGGCCCAAAAGGTCCACGATCTGGGTGAGGTGCGAAGAGAAGGTAGAGAGGTTTTGCTCAATGCTCTGCTCCTCGCCAATATCCGCGTAAATCCCTTCGAAGATGGAAAGGGCCGATCCCTCCTCGGCTGGGATGTGCAGCCCGCTCTGGGCCATGGCCGCCAGCAGCCCGGCGGTCTTAAGGGTGACCGTCTTTCCGCCGGTGTTAGGACCGGTGATGATCAGAATGAAAATCTCTTCGCTGAGGTATAGATCGATAGGCACCGTCCGCTCGGGCGGCAAGAGCGGATGGCGAGCACCTCGCAGCCGAAGTGTCCCCCCGGGGTGCGCGAGTTCACCCCTGGACGCAGGGCGAAAGGGAACCCCTATCGGCTCCACGCCGCTCAGCGCGCGACTGTACTTCGCCTTGGCCAAGGCTAGGTCGAGACGGGCCAGAGCCTCCAGAATGGCTGCAATCTCTTCGTGTCGCTCCCCCACTTGGGCGGTGAGTTCTTGGAGCACCCGCTGGACTTCACGCTCCTCCTCTAGTTGCAACTCACGCCAGCGGTTGTTCAGCTCCAGGACAGCCAGCGGTTCGACGAAGAGGGTGGCGCCGCTGGTGGATTGGTCGTGGACTACGGCGGGGATGCGTCCTTTGAACTCGGCTTTGAGAGGGAGCACATAGCGACCCCCACGCTGGGTGATCAGCGGTTCTTGAAGGAAGGCACCCACCTCAGGGGAAGCGATCATGCGCTGGAGGCGAGCCAACAGTTGGCCTTGCGCCTCCCCCAGCTCGCGTCGCACGGCGGCTAGGCGCGGGCTGGCCGCATCCAGGACCTCCCCCCGCTCGCCGATAGATCGGCGGATGGCCTCCACCAGCGCGGAGGGGTCGGCTCTCACGAGGTGGGTGGCGATCTCCGCCAGGGTGGGCACTTGCTGGCGCGCCAGGTGAAGTGGGCGTCTCAACGCCCACGCGGCCTGGAGGGTATCGCCGACCTGGAGCAATTCAACGGGCGTGAGGGGTAAGCGGATGGCGGCCTTTTTAAGGTGGGGCCGCAGATCCACCGTCGCTCCCAGGGAGATTTCAGGCCGGCCCTCCAGAAGGAAGCGCGCCTCGCTGGTCTCCCGCTGGCGGCGGCGCACCTCGGCCTCATCGGTGGAGGGAGTCAGAGCCAGGGATCGCTCCCGGCTCAGGGCGAAGGAGCAATACTCCGCCAAGCGCTCCAGGATCCTGGGGAACTCTAGAACGCGCAGGGAGCGGGCATTCATCGAGACACGAAATCAAAGAAACGAGGCAATCCCGCGGGGAGCAAGGGGATGAGTGTTTGAGCGATCACCAGCAGGTAAGCGCGGAAAAAGGGAACCAGGGCCGAGGTGGTCATGGCCCGTTGAAGGGCCAGGCGCAGGCCCTCGGCCTGGAACCAGAAGGCACTGCCCAAGATCTCGAAGATGCGCAGGGCCACTCCGATCTGCAGGGAGATCAAAAAGAAACCCAGGATCAAGCCCCCTAGCTGATCCATCATGCGAAAGCCCTCCAGACTCGTCTCCGGGAAAGCGCGTTGGGAGAGGGCGATGAGCACGATATAACCGAAGGTGAGCAGAGTCAGGAAGGAGAAGACCACCTTGACCTCTGGACTGATATTACCCGCCAGGAATTGCAACCAGTCTCCCAGCCCCAAGTGAAAATAGGAGGCCATGGCTAGGGCGACGTAGAGAGAGAGAAAGTTCAAAACCTGGCGGATCAGGCCCTGCAGGAAGCCGATGCCCACTCCCGTCAGTATAAGGAGGATTAAGAGGGCATCCAACCAGTTCATGGCTCGCCTCGCTCCGGCTCATTCTATGCGCGATAGGAGCCTTTGTCCACCAGGTCTTTGGTACTAAGTCGCTGCCTACCGTCTCCCTCCGTTGGGATGGCTCGAGATGACCACTGCCCTCGGCGACTTTGGCCAGGGGATTATGCCCGCAAGGTGGCCTTCAAGTCGCGGCGCAGCCGGTCCACGATCGCTTGGCGCACCCCAGCCACCGCCTGATCGGTGAGGGTGCGATCGGAAGCGCGGTAGGTCAGCATGTAGGCCAGACTCTTCTGGCCGGGGGGAATGGGCTCTCCTCGATACAAATCGAAGAGTCCAACCTCTTCGAGCAGCTCCCCGCCCGCTTGGCGAATCAGCTCCTCCACCCGGGCTGCGGGGATCTCCTCATCGACCAGAAAGGCGATGTCCTCTACCACGGCTGGGTAGCGAGGCAGCAGCCGATAGACATCCAGCAGAGTTTTCTCCAACAAGGCTTCCAAATCCAGCTCGGCCGAGGCGATCCACGGAGCAGGGAGGTCGAAGGCCTCCACAACCCTGGGATGAACCTCGCCCAGGACGCCGA
>JACPWV010000172.1 GCA_016196905.1 Chloroflexota bacterium
CTCGGCCGGGTACGGATCCCCCTCTCCCACGATCCGTGCCGGCAGGCTGTGGGCGGTGAAGATCACCGTGACGCGGTCGCGCGCCTTGGCGGGGAAAGTGGCGAGGGCCGCAATTAATTTTTTGGCGACGGCCTCGATGAATCCGGGATGATCGTTCCAGCTATCGATATAGGTCACCTCGAGATCGGCCCCGAGCTCATCCAGGGCCTCCCGGACTTTTTGGAAGTAGGCCCCTACGCTCATCCGCGAGTAGTGGGGGGCCATGCATAGGGCGACCATACGGCGCGCGCCATCCTCGACGATCTGTCCAACCGCATCGCGAATATAGGGATGCCAGTGGCGCATTCCGACATAGGTTCGAAAACGTCGATCTCCATCGGCGTTCAACACATCCTCCAAGGCCTTGGCCTGCGCTTGCGTGATGCTCAAAAGAGGCGATCGGCGGCCAATTTGGCGGTAGCGCTCTCGAATCTCCTCGACCAGCTCAGGGGCTGTAGGGCGGCCTCCGCGCACATCCAACAAATAGGGCTCTACCTCCTCCAGGGACTGGGGTCCCCCATAGGCCATCATCAAGACGGCGGTGCCTAGATCTCGTCGCATCGGGTGTTATCGTTGGGTGTGTTCGTGGACGTAATCGACCAGGGCCGCCACGTTCTCCAGGGGGGTCTCGGGGAGGAGGCCATGGCCCAGGTTGAAGATGTGGCCTGGTCGACCGGCGGCTCGGTCGAGAATATCTTGGACGCGGCGCTGGACTTCGGGCCAGGGGCCCAACAGTGCTGTCGGATCGAGATTGCCTTGGATGCCCACCTTGGGGCCCACGCGCTGCCAGGCCGCGTCCAAGTCGATCCGCCAGTCGATCCCGATGACGTCGCCGCCCGCTTCCCTCATCGCTTCGAGCAAGCCTGCGGTCCCCGTCCCGAAGTGGATGACGGGAACCCCCTCGCTGCGAGCGGCCAGGATCACCTGACGCGAGTAGGGCAGCACATAGTCTTGGTAGTCGGAAGGAGCGAGACATCCCACCCAGCTATCGAAAAGCTGGAGGGCTTGGGCGCCGGCCCGCACCTGGGCGCGGAGATAGTCGCTGGTAAGGTGGGTCAACTTCTCCAGAAGTTCTCGCCAGGCTACCCTTTCCTGGAACATAAAAGCTTTGGTGCGTTGGTAGTTGCGGGAGGCGCCGCCCTCGATCAAATAGCTGGCCAGGGTAAAGGGCGCCCCGGCAAAGCCAATGAGGGGGACTCGACCATCCAAGAGGGGGCGAGCCAGGCGGATCGCCTCCAAAACGAAAGGGACGCTCTCCTCGGGAGAGGGAACACGCAGGCGTTCGACATCGGCGGCGTTGCGCAGTGTGTTGCGGATCAGCGGCCCGTCACCAGAGGCGGTGTATTCCAGGTCGACCCCCACCCCCACTAGGGGCAGTAAAATATCTGCGAAGAGAATGACCGCGTCCAGCTCGAAGCGTTGGAGCGGCATCAAGGTAATCTGGGCGGCTAACTCCGGATTTTGGCTCAGGGTGAGAAAATCGTACTTCTCCCGGAGCTGGCGATACTCAGGCAGATAACGCCCGGCCTGGCGCATGAACCACACCGGGGTGCAGTCCACCGCCTGGCGGCGTAGGGCTCGCAGGAGGCGGTCGTTGCGCAGGGTCACTTCTATTCCTCCCCGCTGGATACCGATTTCCTAACCTAGCAGGGTCAGCGCCTCTCCCAGCCGATGGTGGATGCAAGTCAGGATGGGAGTATCGCGCAGGGTGTAACGACGCACTTGGGTCTCCCGCAAGGCCCTGACCAGCTCCTCGAACTCCTCCAATTGTTCCATCTCATAAGCGACGATGAACTCTTGGTCGTCCAGACCGAAAGAGTAGGCCAGGACCTGCCGCACCGAAGGGTAGCGGTGTCCGACTCGGATATGTTCGTTCATCAGGGCCTGACGCTCCTCCGGCTTCAGCAGATACCATTCGGGGGTCTTGCTAAAGGGATACACCACCAAGTAGCGGCCCCGCTCGCTGCCGAGTATGGCTTGCTCCTGGGCGGTGGGTCGACGGACGTAGGTCGAAGGTCGGATCAGCCCCAGAAGCGAATAGCTCACCTCCAGGTAGCGGCCCAAACCGGTCGTGAGCAAGCGGCTGAGCGAGGCTTGGAAGGCATCCACCGAGGAGGCGTTTCGCCAAAGCAAAAGGTCCAGCCCCATCTTCAGCCCCAGACCCGAGTAAGCGTAGGTGTGCAGCTCCGCCTCCTCGCGTTGAACCTCGAGGGCAAACTCCTCCCGGCCCCGGCGCCGTTCCTCCTCTGGAAGGCGCCGCCAGGACGGATCCAGCCGAAAGGCCAGATACTGGACGAACAGTGGGGCGATTGGCGTGGCGGGTTGGAGCTGCTCCCTTGGCTTGGTACGAATTTTCCCGCCTACTCTTTGAGCCACTGAGCAACTTCCTTGGCGTGATAGGTGAGGATCATATCCGCCCCGGCTCTTTTGATCCCGGTGAGGATCTCTAGGACGATGCGGCGCTCATCGATCCAGCCCCTTTGCGCCGCGGCCTTGACCATGGCGTACTCCCCACTCACGTTGTAGGCGGCCAGGGGGTGATGGAAATGCTCCCGCACGCGACGAATCACATCCAGGTATGCCAGGGCGGGCTTGACCATCACCAGGTCGGCGCCTTCGGCGATATCCTGGGCCACCTCCCGCAACGCTTCTCGAACGTTGGGCGGATCCAATTGATGGCTCTTTCGGTCGCCCAAGCGGGGGGCCGAGTGGGCGGCCTCCCGGAAGGGGCCGTAGAACGCCGAAGCATACTTGGCCGCGTAGGCCAGGATGCCCACCTTAGAATAGCCAGCCGCATCCAAGGCTTCGCGGATGGCCGCCACCTGCCCATCCAACATCCCGCTGGGCGCCACCAGGTCGGCCCCCGCGGCCGCATGGGAGAGGGATACTCGACCCAGGACCTCCAAGCTCTCGTCGTTGAGGATCTCGCCCTCGCGGACCAGACCGCAATGGCCATGATCGGTATACTCGCAAAGACAGACATCGGTGATCACGATCATCTCCGGCAGTTCGCGCTTGATGATACGAATGGACTCCTGGACGATGCCGTGCTCATCGAAGTTCTCGCGGCCGATGGGGTCCTTCTCTTTTGGGATCCCGAAAAGTATCAAGGCCGGAATACCCCAGTTCGCCAGTTCCTCGACCTCGGCTGAGAGGCGGTCCAGGGACCAGCGGTATACGCCCGGCAAGGAGGAGATCTCCTCTCGGATGCTCCGGCCGTGGCGGACGAGCAAGGGATAGATGAAATCTTGGGGACTCAGCACCGTTTCGCGGACGAGCCGACGCAGATTCTCAGTTCGCCGCGTGCGTCGCAGGCGAGGGAAGCCTGTTGCGAGTTTGCTGATCTCGACGGGATGCAGTGTCTTGATTTCACTCATGGGGATGCTCTTCCTTATTCAAGCGGGGTCGCGCCCGAGGGTGGCCGAGGAGAGGAGTGCCTCTACCAGTCCTTCGGTGGTATGGGAGGAGGCAACCCCATCCACCCGCAAACCCAACTCGCGAGCTGTGCGAGCGGTGATCGGCCCGATGCAGGCCACCCAGGTGCGACTTAGGAGTCGGGAGGCTTGCGGGCCCAGGCCGTCGACGAGGCTGTGCACTGTTGACGAACTGGTGAACGTGACCACATCGATGTGACCACTGCGCAGCGCTTCGGCCAGGCGGCTGTAGTCCCGAACCGGTAAGGTGCGATAGACCGTCACTTCGTCGACATACGCCCTTTTTCCCCTCAATCCCAGGGCCAGGACCGCCCGAGCTCCTTCGGCGCGCGGCAGGAGGATCCGCTGTCCGGACACTTCCCCGATCTCCTCTACGATCGCTTCCGCCACAAAGCGGGTGGGAACGAAGTCTGCCCGCTGACCCTCTTGGGCCAAGGCACGGGCAGTGGCCGGGCCGATGGCCCCCCAACGAAGCCTTGGGGGGAAGCGACGTTCGAGGCCCAGGGCATCTAGCCGCTCGAAGAAAAAGCGACCGCCGTTTACGCTGGTAAAGATGATCCAGTCGTAGGTGGATAGACGCCGCAGGGCGGCATCCAGCGGGCTCCAATCCCGAGGAGGGACGATCTCGATCGTGGGGTACTCCACCGGCTGTGCACCCAACTCTCGAAGTCGTTGACTCAAGAGACCCGCCTGCTCTCGTGTTCGAGTGACCAGCACTCGCAAGCCCAAAAGGGCACGATCATTCTCAAGCATTGGTCAAGGGAATCCTTTCCGGCGCGAGCAACTCCGTAGCGCCCATCTCCATCAGTGCGCGGGCGGCCTCCTGGGCGGGCCCCTCGGGATCCTCGAGCCTCCCCCGGGCCCGGTAGCGGAGGATGCGCGAACCATCCGCAGCAGCCAGCAAAGCGTCCAGCACCAGTTGACCGTTTTCGATTCGTCCGTAGGCGGTGATGGGCACGGAACACCCTCCGCCCATCCGCTTCAAGAAGGCGCGCTCGGCAGAGATCGCGGCTTCTGTGGCGGGATCGTTCAAGGGTCTCAGCAGCGCCAGGGTAGCGGAGTCATCGGCGCGGACCTCTAGGGCCAAAGCACCCTGACCGACCTCTGGCAAGATCATCTCCAGCGGGAAATACTGGGTGATGACGTTGTGACGGCCCAAGCGATGCAACCCGGCCGCAGCCAGGACGGTGGCGTCGTATTGACCCTCCTCGACTTTGCGCAGGCGGGTGTCCACAGTTCCGCGGATGGGTTGGATGTCTAAATCGGATCGAGCGGCCAAGAGTTGGGCCTTTCGGCGAGGGCTTCCCGTCCCCAAGACGGCGCCGGAGGGTAGTTGCTCGAAACGTATTCGCCCGCGAGAGACCAGCACATCGCGGGGATCCTCGCGAGGGGGGATGGCGGCGATCCGCGTTCCAGGAGGCATCTCGGTGGGCAGGTCTTTTAGGCTGTGCACGGCCAGATCGATCTCGCCCCGCAAGAGATGGTCCTCGATCTCTTTGACGAAGATGCCCGGGTTCTCTGCCTGGTGGGAGGGCATCGCCGGATTCTTGTCTCCCAGGGTTTTGATCTTACGGATCTCGATGTGCAGGTTGGGATGTGCCCGTTGCAAGGTTTCGGTGATCAGGCCAGTTTGAATGCGAGCCAAAGCGCTGCCTCGCGTTCCCACCACCAGGCGTCTAGTCATCCGGATGACCTTCTCCCGGGTCCAGACCGAAGAGCGTTTGCAAGGCGTCGGTATACAGGGCTCCGTTGCCCCGGCAGGCTTCCTTCTTCAAGCGCACCGTCGGCTGGTGAAGGAGTTTATTGACGATGGACTCCGCCAGGCCCTCCACAATGCGGATTTCTCGATCGCTGAGTTGCCCCAGACGGCGAAGAGCCCTGGTGAGCTCACTCTTTTGGATCGCCCGTGCGTGCTCCCGCAGCTGCGTGATGGTGAGGATCGCCTGGCGAGATCGGTACCATTCCATAAAAGCCGTGGTCTCTTGAGCTAGGATGGCCTCCACTTTGGGGATCTCCCGCGCACGAACCCGCAGGTTTGCCTCGATCCGCTGGCTGAGGTCGTCGATGCTCCAAAGACTAACTCCAGGGAACTCCCGCAGTGCCGGATCGATATTCCGAGGGAGGGCCAAGTCGATCAGCATAAGTTTGCGATCCGTCCGAGCTGACAAGGCCCGCTGCACTTCCTCGAGGCGGATGATGGGTCGCGTAGCAGAAGTCGAGGCGATCACCAGATCCACCTGGGTGAGGATCTCTCCCAGCTGCTCGAAACCCGCCACTCGGATGGGAGCAGAGCGGGCCAGGGCA
>JACPWV010000173.1 GCA_016196905.1 Chloroflexota bacterium
CAGTGGGACACCCTGACCTTATATCCAGGCCAGGAGGAGCGGCGGCTCGACCTGGAGGCCTCCCTGCCGGTGGTGGAGCGCGCCCTGCTCTCGATCGATGGGCGCGTCGCCGATTTGGCGGTGGAACGCAAGCCGCCGCTGCAGCCCGAGCTGAGTGTGCTGCGCGATCTCTTGAAACATCGCATCGATCAATTCGTGGGGTTGGTGGGACTTTACCTGACCGATCTGGGAAGCGGCCAGCGCTTAGAGATCAACAGTGACACAGTTTATTCGGGGATGAGCATAGTCAAGGTGGGAATCATGGTGACCACCCTGATCGATCTGAACGGAGTGGATCCCGACGAGGATATCCGCAATTACATGCTCAAGATCGCCATCGATCCAGTGGGTTCCAACTATTGGGCAAACCTGCTGCTGGGCGAGATCGGCGACGGCAGCCAAACCCTGGGTGCGCAGCGCACCACCCAGACCCTGCGCGCGCTGGGGCTGATGCGCACCTTTATTCGCTCGCCGTATCACATCGAGACGGGCTATCGGCCGCTGGGGCTGGCGCGCGCTCTGGAGGTCGATCGGCTGCGACCCGCTAACCAATCCGCCAACCCCGACCCCTTCATCCAGACCTCGCCCCACGATATTGGGACGCTGCTGGAGATGATCTACTACTGTGCCCAGGGCCGCGGGCCGCTCATGGAGATCTACCCCGGACAGATCACCCCCTCGGGCTGCCAGCTTATCCTCGACGTGTTGAAGGAAAATCCCGTTCGACCTTGGCTAGGATCGGGCATCCCTGCCGAGATCTCCCTGGCCCATAAACATGGCTTCCTCTATGACACCATCGGGGATGCCGGGATCGTCTACTCGTCTGGCGGCGACTACGTGCTCTCGGTCTTCGTCTACGCCAACACCGATTGGCTCGGCTGCGGGGCCCAACCGATCTTCTTCGACATCTCCCGGCTGGTTTACGCCTTCTTCAATTTGGAGAGCGGCCTTTGGTCGCCCCCCTCGCCCGAGTGCGGCCCCTGATGCGCGCAGCACGCTGGCTCCCACTGGTGGTGTTGTCTTTCCCCGTCGCCTGCATGGCGCCCCCCACCCGCGTCCCTTCCCCGGAACCGACTTCGCTTCCAGCCTCTGCCAACGGTCGCCTGGCTTTCCAATCTAATGCCGAGGGCAACTGGGAGATTTATAGCCTCGACATCTCAACCGGCACGGTTCTCAACTTGACTCAACACCCCGCCGAGGACCGCGCCCCGGCTTGGTCACCGGATGGGAAGCAGCTCGCCTTCGAGTCCAATCGCGACGGCAACTGGGAGATCTACACGCTCGATCTCGAGACGCAACGAGCGCAGCGCCTCACCCAGAATCCTCACTTCGAGGGGGCGCCGGCCTGGTCGCCCGATGGCCAGCGCCTGGCTTTCGAATCCTATCGCGATGGCAACCTGGAGATCTACCTCCTGGACTTGGAGTCGAACGCGCTGCGCCGCCTCACCCAGGATCCCGCCGGAGATTACTCTCCCCGCTGGTCGCCAGATGGGGAGAAGATCACCTTCGTTTCTTGGCGAGACGGCGACAAAGAGATTTACGTCCTCCATCTGACCACGATGGCGCTGCAGCGGCTGACGCAGGATGCCGCCGACGATGAGGATCCCGCCTGGTCGCCCGACGGCCAGCGCCTGGCTTTCGTATCCTGGCGGGACGGCACGGCGGAGATCTATGGGATGCCCGCCGCGGGGGGTAATCCAGTGCGCCTCACCGACAACGATGTCGCCGATCGCTCCCCAGCCTGGACCTCCGACGGGGACCTCATCTTCGCCACCTACCATAAGGGCGAGCCCTTCGAGATGTTCCACGAATATCGCTACGGCCATTGGGATCTGGCCTGGCTGGATCCCCTCTCGCCTGGCAAGGGCCGACCCTTGCTGGATAGCTTAGCCGACGACAGGCGGCCCGCCCCTTCGCCCGACCTCGCTGGAGTCCCGGCCAGGGCTCAGTCGATGGGGACGCCTACCCTACGCATAGCCGCGACTCGGGGGGATAGCGGCCTCAATTCGCAGGGTCATTTGCCTCCCGCCGGGGATCCTCCCTGGCGCTTGGTGTCCATCTACGAAGGGGATCCAGGCAGCCCCTTTCGCCTGCACGAGAACGCCGCTAGGGCCTTTTTCGCCCTGCGCGAAGCGGTGCGCCAGCGCAGCGGCTGGGATTATCTCGCCCGACTGAGCGATGCCTTTCGGCCGCTGAGTTTGCAGCGCACCCGCTACGGCTACTTTAGTTGGCACAAGACTGGGCGGGCCATCGACCTGCGCTTTGAGCTGATGGGGCCGGACGGCAATAACCAACTCCAATACGTGCGGGAGGATATCGGCAACGAGACCTACTGGCGCATCTACATCCGGGCTGCGCGGCAGGACGGATCGCTGGGGGAGCCCCTCAAGGTGGCGCCCTGGCGCTTCTGGTGGAACATCGATTCGCGAGCCGATCCGGAGGGTTATAAAGCCGGGGGGCGCACTATGTCCATCCCCGAGGGTTACTACGTCGATTTCACCGAGCTGGCTGAGCGCTACGGCTGGGAACGCATCGCCTCCTACAACACCAAGGACTACAGTTGGTGCTGGGACACCTTGGGGACGGAGTTCTGGCACTATCAATACATGGAAGGGCTGCGCTGGTACGAGGCCATCGCCCAAATCTACCCGCCCGAGGTGCTGGCCGAGCGCTTCAGCTGGTCTGTCGGCTTGGACAAAGCTTTCCCAGAAGAGCTATTGAGGCGCAAGGGCATCCCACCTCCGCCTTAGCGATTTCCGATGTTTTCGATGGTCATAAGGATTCTTTATTGACACCTGAACAGCTTTGTGCTATACTGCTTGCGGAATTTTCCGCAACGCGGAGGAGAGTATCGAATTGAGCGATGAACGAAGATAGCCCAAGGTAGCGGCGATCCCGACGAATTGGGGATTGCCGCGGGGGGCGGGTGGATGCGATTAGAGCCGTCTCCCCAGGGTAGGTTGGAGGCCACCCCCCAACTGATCCTGGCCGGGCACCTCCTTCAGTTCACCTCAGATGAACTGGAGGAAGCCATCGCCCGGGAGTTGGCCGACAATCCAGCGCTGGAGTTGGCGGAGGAGGGGCGCTGCACAGTCTGCGGTGCCCTTTTCTCTGGTAAGCGCTGTCCTTTCCTCGCTGATCACCCCACGATCGGCAGCGAGCCATCTTGGTCGGCGGGGCCGTACCGCGATGCCGCCGCCCCCGAAGAGAATTGGGAAGATCCTCTCAGTAACCTCCCCTCGGACATGTCCCTCCAGGAGTACCTGCTTTGGCTGATGCGCCCCCACCTTCGCGAGGAAGAGCTGGGCATCGCTCAGATCCTGGTGGACAGTTTGGACGACCACGGCTTCTTATCCTCTCCTCTTGCAGAGATCGCCGCCCTCTCAGACGCCAGCGTGGCGAGGGTTGAGCGGGTGCTGGCGATCCTCCAACAACAGGAACCGGCGGGCATCGGGGCACGCTCGGTTAAGGAGTGCTTGCTCTTACAGCTGAGCGAGCTGGAGGCGGATGGCGGCGGCCATCCCCTGGCCCGGGCCCTCATCGGGCAGCATTGGGAGTCTCTGGCCAAGGGCCAACTGGAGCGAATCGCGGACAGCCTAGCTGTGAGCAAGGAGGAGGTGCGGGAGGCCCTGGCCTTCATCCAGGCCAACCTCAATCCTTACCCCGCCCACGCCTACGCCCAGGCCCGCCAGATTTCCTATCCTCGCCCCGAGATCCGCATCCGCAGGGGAGAGAACGGAGGCTTCCTCATCGAGTTCCCCGAAGAGGGGAGGTATCGCTTCCACATCAACCCCTCCTATCAGCGGCTCCTGGCCAATTCGAGCCAGGCGGACCCCGGCGCCCAGGCTCACCTGCGCCAACAGGTGGCTCTGGCGGAGCTCTTCATGCGCGCCTACCAGCAGCGCTGGGAGACCCTGCGGAGGGTAGTGGAGCAGATCATCCAAGAGCAGAAAGAGTTCTTTGCGGCGGGTGAGAGCGCCTTCAGGCGCCGCCGCCCCCTGACGCGGGCACAACTGGCTCAGGTCCTGGGGCTGCACGAATCGACGGTGAGCCGCGCGGTGGCCCACAAGTACGTCCAACTCCCCTGGGGCTCCCTGGCGCCCTTGGCAGATTTTTTTGCCAGCGCGCCGGAGGTGAAGGAGCGCCTGCGGGAGATCGTGGTTCAGGAGGAGCGCCCCTTGAGCGATAGCCAAATCGCCGCGTTGCTGCGGCAGGAGGGACACGCCGTGGCCCGACGCACGGTGGCCAAGTACCGGGAAGAGTTGGGCATTCTTCCGGCCCCACTGCGGCGGGCGGGAGGATCGGGTCAGTGAGGCCGCCTGGTTTTCCTAGGAGCACGTCGGCGACGGCGCGCTCAGTGCGCAAAGCCTGGCCGGTTGCCCTGGCGGTGCTCGGCGTCGCTGGTCTCATCTGGATCGCCCTCGCGGGCCGCGACCGCCGCGCGGATCTCGATCCCCGCCTCCGAGAGTGGTTATCGACCCAGGGCTCCCTGTCCCTGGCGGTGTCCAGCGATCGTCCCCCCTATGGCTCCTTCGACCGCGCCGAGCGCTATGTCGGCCACGATGCCGATCTGGCCAGCGGCTTGGCCATGGTCTTGGGCTTGGAGCTCCGACTGCTGCCTTTGAGTGATGCAGAGGCCCTGCGCCTGCTGCGCGAGGGGCAGGTGGATGCCGTTCTGGGTCAAGCGGCTCTCGATTCTGACTCGGGTGGGAGGATCAGCGGCGATCTGGTTTTCACCCGGCCTTACCTGAGCAGTGCCCTCAGCTTGTTCCTGCCCCCTGAGCAGGTGGGTGTGGTGGGGCTGGGGGAGTTGCAGGGCCAACTCGTCGCCGTTATGCGAGGCAGCCTCGCCGAGAGGGTTCTGGTCGAGCGTGGAATTCCATCCTTCCCCGTGGCCAGCGTTGAGGAGGGGTTGCTGGCAGTGGACAGAAGGCAAGTGGCCGCTTTCCTGGGTGAGGAGAACGAGACCCTACATGGGTTGCGCAGCCTGGATCTGGACCTCAAGCTAGCGGGCGAGCCGGTCATCCGTCTCAACTACGCCATCGCCACCCGCTCGGAAGAGGAGCAACTCCGGGAGGCTTTCGATTTCGGCTTGGGCGCCCTGCAGGAAATGGGCTTGTTGAGCGAGATAGAACGTCGCTGGTTCGGGCTGCGCCCGGGGGCGCAGCCGGTCTCGCCGGCCCCCTCCCTGACCCCCTGGCTGGCACTGACGGTCCTGGTGCTGGCGGCCGCCTCAGGCGCACTGGTCTGGACCCGTTCGCTGCGCCGAGAGGTCGCCCAGCAGCGCCGCGCGCTGCTCGACGTGCGCGATAAATATCGAAAACTTCTCGAGAGTGCCAACGATGCTATCCTCACCGTCAACCCCGGCGACGGGAGCCTCTTGGAAGTAAATCAGCGGGTCGAGGATCTAACCGGGTATGGCAAAGGAGAGCTATTGACCATGGATTTGAATCGCCTGCTCTCCTTGAAAGACCGCCGCCGGGCCCTGGAGGGCTTGCAGGGGGTGTTGCTCTCCGGGTCGGGACGCGTGGAGGACCTGAGCCTGGTACGGCGCGACGGTGCCAGCCTGGCCGTGGAGCTCAACGCCCACGTGGTGGCCTACGATAACCGACGGGTGATCCAATGCATCGTACGCGATGTCACCGAGCGCAAGGAGATGCGTCGGGAGCTGTTGGAGCGCAACCTGGACCTGGCCACCATCAACTCAATTGCCAGCCTGGTCAGCCGTTTTGTCGATCTGGAGGAGGTGCTCACCCAGGTCCTGGACCAGGTGTTGGGCCTGATGAAGATGGAGGCGGGCGCCATCTACCTTCGGGAGGAGTTCGCTGTGCATCCTGGCGACCGTGAGGCTAGGGAAGGTGCTCAGCATGCGAAGGGCACCCCAGGCGGAGGGCTGCGCCTCCTGATTCAGCGCCCCAACCCAGAGGGGGGCGGCGACCTCGACGGGCTGAGCCTGGCCGCGCAAGCGGTGGCCCGCGGCGAAACTCTATTGATCAGCGATCTGGCCAGCGATCCCCAACTGGAAGGGATGCGTGCGCGGCGGGGCGGATTCGCCTCCCTGGCCTCCGTGCCCCTCAAAGCCAAGGAGGAGGTGCTGGGGGTGATGAACCTCTACGGCCAGGCCATCCATCACTTCACCCCCGAGGATCGTGAGCTCCTGGGTTCCATCGGCAACCAGATCGGAATCGCGCTGGAGAGCGCCCGCCTCTTCCAGCGACTGAACCGGACCGTGCGCGAACTCTCCGCAGTGCGCCAGTTCAACGAGAGCATCCTGCAGAGCATGAGCGATGGCCTCCTGGTGGTGGATGCTCGCGGCCGCGTCAGCTTGGCCAATCGCGCCGCCGAGGTCATCTTGGGCTACCCCGGGGGAGAGGTGGAGGGCATGGAGAGCGGCCAACTCCTGGGCAGCGGGGAGGTATATGTGCGCGAGTGCCTGACCCAGGGTGTAACCATCCTGCGCCGCGAGGTGGAGGTGGAGAAGGGAGGCCGCAAAATCCCCTTGGGCCTGAGCATCAGCCCCCTGCGCGGGGAAGCCGGGACGGTGAGCGGGGTGGTGGTGGTGTTCAGCGATCTGAGCGAGGCGCGGGCGATGGAGGAGGAGCGGCGGCGGTTAGACCGCTTGGCGTTGTTGGGGGAGATGTCGGCGGTGGTGGCGCACGAGATTCGGAATCCGTTGGCGGGGATCGGGGCGGGGCTGCAGCACATGCTGGGCAAGC
>JACPWV010000175.1 GCA_016196905.1 Chloroflexota bacterium
CTGCCAGGCGATCGTGAGAGGCGCCCAGAAAGTCGCGGAAGTCCTGGTCCGTTGGGGACACGCGGACCAGCTGGGCGAAGACCCGGCAGGCCTCCTGTAGGGTGCGAAGTACCTGGGTCTCGGCTCACTTGGTTATGTTGGAGCGGCCCGACGCGGTCAATCGAGCCATCCAGCGCTTTCTGGGCGAGGCCCCCCTCTCCTGGCGAGAGCCCCACGCAGAGCAGCGTCTGGAGGTGCAGCGTCCCTGGTTGAGACACTACGAGCTGGGCGTCCCCCACACCATCCTTTTGCCCAACCAGCCCCTGCATCGCTACCTGGAGCGCTCGGCCAGCCGCTATCCGCAGCGAACGGCCCTCATCTTCTACGGTTCCAAGATGAGTTACGAGGAGTTGGAGCGTCGGGCCAATCGCTTTGCTAACGCCCTGATCGATCTGGGGGTGAGGCAGGGTGACCGGGCCATGATCCTGCTGCCTAACACGCCCCAGTGCGTGATCGCGTACTACGGGGCGTTGAAGGCTGGAGCGATCGTGGTCTTGTCGAATCCCCTGTATGCCGAGGGCGAGTTGGAGCGCCAGGTTCGCGACTGCGGTTCCGAAACTTTGATCACCCTGAGTCACTTCTACCCGATGGCTCGCCGCGTCCGGGAGCGAACCGGCCTTAAGCGCACTATCGTCACCCACATCGCGGACTACATGACATTACATCGCCGCCTGCTCCTCACCTGGACTCGCCATCCGAAGGATGGCCAGCGGATCGATGGGAGGGGAGATATCGGCAGCTACCACTTCCTCGACCTGTTGAAGGGGTACCCTGCCGATGCGCCGGCCCTCGAGATTCGGCCTGAGGACGTGGCGGTCATCCAATATACGGGCGGCACCACGGATCTACCCAAAGGCATCATGCTCACCCATCGCAACCTGGTGGCCAACATCGTTCAGATGCGGCATTGGATCACCGACGTGCGTGAGGGCCGCGAGGTCTTCCTGGCGGTGTTGCCCTTCTCGCATGTGTATGGCATGACCGCCTGCATGAACCTGGCCATCTCTTTGGGCTCGGCGCTCATCTTGCTGCCCACCTTCGTCACTCGCGAGGTTCTGGAGCATATTCGAGCCTATCGGCCCACCCTCTTCCCGGGTGTTCCGACGATGTATATGGCCATTAATAACCATCCTGGTGTGCGCAGGTTCGGTCTCTCCTCCATCCGCGCTTGCGTCAGCGGGGCGGCTCCATTGCCCATCGAGGTGCAGGAAGCCTTCGAGAAACTGACCCGGGGCAAGCTGGTGGAGGGTTATGGTCTCACCGAGGCCTCGCCGGTGACCCACGCCACCCCCCTCAACGGCCTGCGCAAGACGGGCAGCATCGGCATCCCACTGCCCTCCACCGAGGCGAAGATCGTCGATCTGGAGAGTGGTGCGGAGCTCCCGCCGGGAGGCATCGGCGAGCTGGCGGTGCGCGGGCCCCAGGTGATGTTGGGGTACTGGAATCGACCGGAGGAGACCCGCGAGGTGCTGCGCGACGGCTGGCTCTACACGGGGGACATCGCCAGTTTGGACGAGGATGGTTATTTTCGGATCATCGATCGCAAGAAGGACATGATCATCGCCGGGCGCTACAACGTCTACCCGCGCGATGTGGAAGAGGTCCTGTACGAACACCCCCAGGTCTTCGAGGTGGCGGTGGTGGGCATCCCGCCCTGGGACGAGAATCAGGTGGTCAAGGCCTATGTGGTGCTCAAGGAGGGGCAAAAGGCCAGCGCCGAGGAGATCATCGCCTTCTGCCGGAACCGCTTGGAGTCCCACGCCGTCCCCCAGGTCGTGGAGTTTCGCAGGGAGCTGCCCAAGACCCTGGTGGGAAAAGTGTTACGGAGGGTGCTAATCTCCAGCGGATCGGAGTAGGTGACGTGGCTTGCAGTCCATGGGGTGTTCAGGGTTATACTTAAGCTTGAGTATCTTGAGTAGGGCTCGCACCTCGAGCCCATGGGTCGCAAGTCGGAAAAACTTTTTCTTGCCACGAGGGAGCCTGGAGGAACACGGAGAGGAGGGAGGAAAGGTGCGCCGGGTTCTGAAATGGATCTTGTTCGTAAGCCTCGACCTCGCTTCCGCTCGTTTTTGAGGAGGCAGCTATGAAAGACGGCATCGTGATCCTCGATGGGGCGCGCACGCCCTTCGGTTCCTTTCTGGGTTCGCTCAAGGATGTGGGCGCTACCGAGCTGGGGGTGATCGCGGCCGTGGCGGCTCTGGAGCGGTCGCGGGTTGACTCCAGTTGGATCGATCAGGTGATCTTCGGAAACGTCATCCAGTCCAGTGTGGACGCTGCCTACTTAGCTCGGCATGTGGGGCTCAAAGCGGGCGTTCCCAAGGAAACGCCGGCGGTCACCGTCAACCGTCTGTGCGGGTCGGGCCTGGAGGCGATCGTTCAAGGCGCCCATCGCCTGCTTTTGGATGATGCTGAGTTCGTTCTGGCCGGAGGAACCGAGAGCATGAGCCAGGCGCCCTACTCGGTCTTCGGGGCGCGGGGCGGCTTGCGCCTGGGCCACCACCAACTGGAGGACGTCTTATGGGGCGCGCTCACCGACTCTTACAATTGCCTGGAGATGGCCGAGTCGGCCGAGCTTTTGGCTCAGCGCTACGAGGTCGCCCGTGAGGAACAGGACGAATACGCCTATCGCAGCCACATGCGCGCGGCTCAGGCGCGCAGTTCGGGGCGCTTCGCCCAGGAAATTATCCCGGTGACGATCATAGACAAGAAGGGAAGAACCCGGGTGGTGAAGCACGACGAGCACATCCGCCCGGATACTTCCCTCCAGGCGTTAGCCGCCTTACCACCTCGTTTTCGCGCCGACGGCACGGTGACGCCCGGCAACGCCTCCGGGATCAACGATGGCGCCGCGGCGGTGGTGGTGACCACCGAGCGCGTCGCCGCCCAGCGCGACTTGAAACCCTTGGGCCGTTTAGTCTCCTGGGCGGTGGCGGGGGTCGATCCCGACTACATGGGCATCGGGCCTGCCCCGGCCAGTCGCCAGGCTCTGGCTAGAGCCGGCCTGAAGCTGGAGAACATCGACCTGGTCGAGATCAACGAGGCCTTCGCCGGCCAATATCTTTCGGTGGAGGCGGAGTTGGGGCTGGATCGCGAGCGCACCAACGTGAACGGCGGGGCGATCGCCCTGGGGCATCCGTTGGCCGCCTCGGGCGCGCGCTTGGCGCTCACCCTGCTCTACGAACTCCGCCTGCGCAAAAAGCGCTACGGCTTGGTCTCGCTGTGCATCGGCGGCGGCCAGGGCATCGCGGCGGTACTCGAAAACCTACAGCGGAGAGACTCTGAGTAATATCAATTACATTGACTTTTGTTTAGGTATCCAGTAATATAGTAAACATGTTTTCCAGGAACTGAGGGTATCAGTATGGCCAAGTATAAGATCAACAAGAGAAGTGGTAGCCACGCGGCGCGAAAGGCGTTCGATGCGATGAAGAAAATTCACAGC
>JACPWV010000176.1 GCA_016196905.1 Chloroflexota bacterium
CAAGAATTAGGCGCCAGATTCCGGTTCACCCGCCTGGAGCGCAAATATGGGGAAGGGGGGATTCGAACCCCCACGGATTGCTCCACCCCGCCCTAAACGGGGCTCGTCTGCCTGTTCCGACACTTCCCCATCGCCATTTTAACTAGGCGTGGAGGGCTTGTCAAGAGATGGGGACGAATCTCTTTGGCGACGAAATAAATGATAAACCAAATAAGCTAGGGCCGAGAGTGGATACAGCCAAGCCCCCTCGGGCAGGAACAAGCCCAGTAAAGGCATCCCGAGGAAAATCAGCGCCGGCCAGAGCAGCCGCGGCCAAGGCTGGTAGGAGCGCGCCCCCACCACCGCCAGCGCTGCGTACTCCCCCCCGCTCGCCAGCGGGTCGGCCAACAGGGCGGTGAGCCAAGTGGTGCGTTCCTCCCTCCGCCATAGGGCGATGGAAAGAAAGGCAAGGCCGAGGACGGCGGCTACCGCATACCACGCCGATGACCCCAGAGAGGCGATATTGGACAGGGCCACGATGTGCAGGGCTTGCGTCTCGACGTAGCGCTGCCCCAAACTCGAGGTGACAAAGTCCGAATAGAGACTGGGCCGAATAACCCACAGCGGCAAATTGAGGAGCAATAGAAACAGAACGCCGCGCATCACTTCCCCGGGCCCGCGCCGGATGAGCCAAAGCGCCAGGGGGATAAACACCAGTTGTGGCTTGAGCAATACAAGGGGCAGAGCCAGCCAGGAACGTCGCCAACGCCACAGGCCAAGGAGGCCTAGGAACACCAAGCCCAGCAGGTTGCCGAAGTAGGCATAGGGCCAGACCAGCGGACCCAGCATCAACGCAACCACCCACGCGCGCGGCGCGGCGGATCCCACCGCCATCAGGCGCAGGCATCGCAAGAACAAACCCAGGTTGAGGAGGAACCATAGGCCCTGGGCGATGGGCTCCGGCCAAGGTACCAAGGGCAGGAAGAGATAGAGGCCCCAGGGCGGCGTGAAGAAACCCTCGCGCGCGTAAGGGTTGAGGCCGGCCAGCACGTCTTGCGCTGCCTGCCGGAACACGCTGAGATCGATCAAAAACTCGGGGCCCATCGCAGCTGACGAGATCGATCACAGATTCCGCAGACCAAAAAGCTGGCCATCGAAAGGGCGGGCCCTCCGCCCGCCTTCGCTCTCCCCTTGGCAATGGGCCGTGCAGGAGTCGAACCTGCAACCTTGTGATTAAGAGTCACCTGCTCTGCCAGTTGAGCTAACGGCCCGGCAACAAATTATAGTCAGGGGCCTGGGCAGATGTCAACCACTCCCACTCTGGAAACGATTCACTTCTCAAACGGATGCACAATTGTTGTAAAATTAAAGAGGGAGGTCTCATGGGAGCGATCAAGGGGTTAGCGGCCGTTGTCCTGATCGTTAAGGACCCTGCCGCACAAAAGCGCTTCTATACCGAGCAGCTCGGGCTCGAAGTCGAGGCTGATTACGGCGATGCCATCTTCCTGCGCTGCGGCGAGCAGAAGCTAGCCTTGTTCGCCAAGAGCCATCACCCGGAGGGGACCGCACGCTTGGAGGGGGCCCCCAAGGGCATCTCCCATCTCGAGTTTATGGTTTCGCGGGAAGATGAGGAGGAGCTCTCGCGGCGACTCACCGAGGCGGGCTTTCACACCTATCGCGGCAATTTCCAAGACGCCGACGGGAACCTGTTTCACTTCGTGACCGAGTGAACACCCCGGCAGAAGGGACCATAATATTTAGGTAATCACCTGAATATTCAGGCGGTCCTGCCTGTCGTCGCCAATCGCCTGTCGCTAAGGCCGGGCCTTTTTCACCCTTAAGTCGTCCTGATTGGCTTAATCGGACCCGACTAGTCAACCCGGAGGGCGCACTCTATGAACATCCCGATCACCGAGGGGGACGATTTTAACAACCCAGATTTCTATCGCAGTCTATGGCGCCAAACCACCACTACGGTGGCACTACTGACCAGCGCTGCCGAAGGACGGGAGAACGTAATGGCCTGCGAGTGGGCCATGCTGGTGAATCTCAAACCGCTGCGCTTCGTCATCTCGGTGGCTCCCCGGGAGTACACCCACCAACTGATCCAGGCTTCAGGTGAGTTCGGGCTCAACTTCTGTTCGGACCAGCAGGCTCACCTCGCGCACATCGCCGGCTCCTATTCCTTACACGATGTGAATAAGTGGGAGCTGGCCGATTTTCCCACCCACCCCGCTCAGCGCATCCGTGCCCCCATGATCCAGGGCTGTATCCTCAACGCGGAGTGCCGGGTGGTGGCTCGCTATGAGCTGGGCGATCACGACCTCTTCGTGGGCGAGGCGCTGTGGGCCAGGTACGACCCTAAGCAGCGGCCTCTACTTTACCATCGAGGCAAGTATTGGAAGCTAGGCGAAGGGATACCCAAACCCCAGGTTTGAGCCAGCGAGTCTGGTTCGCTAGCGAGGCATCCAGCATTCGAGACAGTGGACGAATGGCTTCGTCTTTTCAGGCGCACGGACGATAGCATCTAAGCCAGCCCGCTTCATGCTGGGAAGGCTCGCCTCTGCTCCCATGGGTACGCGGTCCGGCCCGATCGAGGATTGCCATCAGTGACTCGCCGCTCGCTGTCTTTCTGTCCCTTTTGGAATTTTTCCACTCCGTAGCATGGCGATGATGCGCCGGTTGGCAGTTGGGAAGGCGTAGCGATCCAACTGGCGGGGGGTGACCCAGCGCCAGGCGGCGCAGCCCAAAGCTTTGGGTTGCCCGGAGACATAGCGACAGCGAAAGACGTGCAGGGTGATGCGAAAATGCGTGTAGGCGTGCTCTAGCGTGGCCATCTTCTCGCCGACCTGCACTTGGATGCCCAGCTCCTCGACGATCTCGCGACGCGCGGCGTGGGCCAGGGATTCGCCGGCCCGCACTTTGCCGCCGGGGAACTCCCACAGACCGCCCAGCAAGCCCCGGGCAGGTCGCTGAGCGATCAGTAGGCGATTATCCTTCCAAATCACCCCCGCGGCGATGTCATAGTGAGGCCGGGCGCGGCGGAGGCGCTTGGCGGGCAGGGACTCCTGGATGCCCAATCGCCGCGCCTCGCACAGATCTCGCAGGGGGCAAATCGAACAGCGGGGACGGCGCGGGGTGCACACCTGAGAGCCCAGCTCCATCAGGGCTTGGTTGAAGGCGCCGGGACGATCCCGCGGCAGCAGCCAGGTCGCAAGGCTCCCCAGTCGCTTTTGGGTAGCGCTTTGACTCGGATCGGCATCGATGTTGAAGACCCGACAAAGGACGCGACGCACATTGCCGTCCAAGACCGGCACCCGCTGGTCGAAGGCGATGCTGGCGATGGCACCAGCGGTGTAGCGACCGATGCCGGGCAGAGCCAGGATCTCCGGGAAGGCGCGCGGAAATCGCCCCCCGTGCTGGACGACGATCCTTCGCGCCGCCGCGTGCAGGTGGCGAGCGCGAGCGTAATAGCCTAGGCCTTCCCAAGCCTTGAGCACCGCATCCAGAGAGGCGCGGGCCAGGCTTGAAAGGGTCGGGAAGCGGCGTAGAAATCGCTTATAATAGGGGATCACGGTATCTACCTGGGTCTGCTGGAGCATGACCTCCGCCACCCAGACGCGATAGGGATCTCGCGTTCGCCGCCAGGGCAGATCCCTCCGTTCGCGCGCATACCAGCGCAGCAGGCAATTCACCAACCGCCGGCGCACGGTCGCTCCGAAGGTCATCACGTTTCTCGATCGCTTAGATCCTCTCGAAGTGTGCATCTTCGTAGATCGATTATAATCAGGGCAGTCGGAATTTTGAATCAACCTCGCCGCGATAACTAAGGGGAGGACGAGGATGGACTACCGCCAGGTGCTGGCCCAAATCAAGGAAACGATCGACGCGGCGCGCACTGGAGAGGAGGCGGCCGCGACGGTGATCGATTACCTCCACGACCACTTCGACCACCACAGCTGGGTGGGCATCTACTGGGTGCGCGGCCAAGATTTGGTCCTGGGCCCTTGGAAAGGCCCTCAGGCCACGGAGCACACGCGCATTCCCATCGGCACGGGCGTATGCGGGGCGGCGGCCGCCTCGGGGATGACCGAGGTGGTCGACGACGTATCCAAGGATGCTCGCTACTTGGCTTGCTTCCCTTCGACCAAGTCGGAGATCGTCGTCCCCATCATCGCCGACGGCCGGGTGCTGGGAGAGATCGATATCGATTCCGATCGACTGGCAGCTTTCACACCCGAGGATCGTGAATTCCTGGAAGGGGTGGCTGTGCTTTTGGCCCCAGTTCGCGGCCGCTCGGCATAGCTCTATGCGGCCACCTCCGCCCTGAGACAGGGCATCTCTCTAATCACTGATGAATCGACCCTATAAGTACTCCATGCCCATCGAGGTGCGTTTCGCCGATGTGGATGCCCTGGGCCATGTGAACAACGCCGTCTACTTCACTTACCTGGAGCAGGCGCGCATCCACTACCTGCAACAGTTAGGGCTGATAGGCGATAGCCTCGGTGAGATCGCTCTCATCCTGGCCGAGGCCAGCTGCCAGTTCAAATCCCCACTCCGTTTCGGCGAGGAGCTCCTGGTGCGCGTGCGGGTCAGCGAGCTGCGCAACTCCAGCTTTGTCATGGAGTATCAACTCGAGTCCCGTGCCGATGCTCGCATCGTCGCCTTGGGACGTACCATCCAGGTCTGTTACGATTACCAAACTCAAAGGGCCTTGCGCATGCCACAACGCTATCGCGAAACAATCTCGGTTTTTGAGGGAATCCATCTCCAGGTTACGACCCCCTCTGGTAGCTCGTAATGACTACGCGAAGATTTTGGCGGGTACGAACCATCCTGCTTGGCCTCCTATTTCTCGTCGCCTGTTCACCCACCATCACCCCATCGCCCCTTCCCGCATCCCCCACTCCCACCGCGCCGGGGATCGCCACATCCGCCAGCGAACGGATCAGCGGCGCGGCCATCTTCGAGCATGTCCAGGTGCTGTCCAGTCCCGAATTCGGCGGGCGGAAGGCGGGGACGCCCGGCGATCGAGCCGCCGCGGAGTACATTGCCCGGCGCTTCGCCGCGGCCGGGCTGGAGCCCGCCGGCGATGATGGGACGTATTTTCAAAGTTTCGGCCTGCCCTTCATCGATCTAGCCCAAACGCCCCAGCTCGCCATCCTCGATCAAGATGGAGAGGTCGCCCTCAGCTTCCAGCATCGCCGCGATTTCAGGGAGGTCCTCTTCGGGTCAGCCGGTCCAGGCCATGCCGAAGCCAACGCCGTGTTCGTTCCTGATGTCGAGGCCATCGATCGAGCCATATCCGGTCAGATCATCTTGATTCCCGAGGAGGGATCGCGCGGCGCGGCGGATCGGGCCCGACAGCAGGGAGCGGTGGGCCTGTTGATGGTCTTGGACGAGGGGCAGAGCGGGTCCTTGGCACTGCGCTCTTCCTACATCGTGGGAGCTCTCGGCGACCAGACCATACCCACATTCCATGTGAGCCGGGCGGTGGCCGAGGAGATCGCCAGCGCGGCGGGCACTTCCTACCGCGAGTTGTTGCGCGGCAGCCAACTCAGCGAGCTGCCCGTCCTCCTCCGCCTCTCCCTTGAGCTCCAGCCTATCCGGGAGGTGGTGACACAGAACGTGCTCGGCCTCCTGCGTGGCAGCGACCCACTGTTGAGCGATCAAGTGGTGATCGTCGGCGGACACTACGACCACGTGGGTATAGACCCCGACGGCAGCCTCTTCCCCGGCGCCAACGACAACGCCTCGGGCACGGCGGTGGTCATCGCCGTCGCTGAGCACCTGCACGCTCTCAGAATACAACCCGCCCGCAGTGTGCTGTTCGCCGCCTGGGGGGCCGAAGAGGCCGGGCTGGTGGGCTCCCAGCACTATGTCGATCATCCGCTCTTTCCTTTACGAGATACGCGTGCCTTCCTGAACCTCGACGTTGTGGGGCGAGGAACAGGCGATGCCCTCGTCGTCAGCACCGATGATCGAGAATTGCGCAACCTCTTCAGTGAGGCCGCTGACGAGTTGGGTTTCGAGATCCAATTGGCACCCGGCGGTGGTGGGAGCGATCACCTCTCCTTTATCGATCGCGGGGTGGCTGCTGCCCACCTGATCTGGTCCGGCTACCAGGGATCCATCCATGTCGCCGCGGACATCCCCGAGCGGATCGATTCAGCTAAGCTGGAAATCGCTGCGCGCGTCACTGAGTTCGCCCTGCGCCGCTTGGCCCTGTTCGAGCTGGCGCCGGCGGAGGCGACAGGGGGGCCTCGATTCTCGCTAGGGGGATAAACGCAATAGGATGATGTGAGGCACCCCGGGTTGGGCGTCGAAGC
>JACPWV010000177.1 GCA_016196905.1 Chloroflexota bacterium
CCTATTGTAGTATAATCCCAAAATGGGATACAATGTATTTATGCATTTAGCCGCCGCCAAAAATCCCGTCTGTCCCCGCAAGAACACAGCGGAAGGGGGGTGTGGGGGGAATTCCGCCGCGCCCGAGCGAAATAAAACAGAGGCCAGCCCCGCCGCCCTGCTTGGTCAGAGCAGCACACCACAAAAAAGTTTTCTTTTCCTTTTAGAAGAAAAAGTCCGGCGCGCGCAAAATCAGAAATGCAGAGAAAACTTTTTTGCTGGGTGGCGAGTGGTAGCGAGCGGCGGCGGGGCGGCTTCCTTAGTTCCCTTCAAAGAAAGTTCGAGCAAAGTGTATAATTACAGCACCATAAGACGACCGGTCACAACGCCTCCCAAGCTGGGGGCGTTTTGACGGGGAGAGTTCCCTCCTCTAGAATCTTCCGATACCCACAGAGACCGACCGAGGCATGCCGTGATCGCATCGTCCCTCGACTTGAAGTCTCGCTGGATCGAGATAGCGTTGCTTGCTTTCATCCTTGTGGTCGCCGCTCTGCTGCGACTCTACGCCCTGGATCGCTACCCCCCTGGCCTCTATCGGGATGAGGCCTACAACGGGCTGGACGCCCTGGCTGTCCTGGAGGGAAACACCCCTCTGTTCTTCGAGGCCAACAATGGCCGCGAGCCGCTTTTCATCTACCTGCAGGCTCTCAGCGTAGCGCTTTTGGGGCGAACCCCCTTCGCCCTGCGCCTGCCGGCGGCCGTCCTGGGTTCACTGACTGTGCTCAGCACCTATGGGATGGCCAAGGCGCTGTTCGATCGGCGCATCGCCCTCCTGGCGGCGGCCATCGCAGCGATCACGTTTTGGGCGGTCAATCTCAGCCGGGTGGGTCTGCGCCCCGTCGCTTTTCCTCTTTTGGCGAGCCTGTTCCTTTGGCAGTGGGCTACGGCTCTCCATACCCAGCGGCTTCGACATTTTGTGGTCGCCGGCTTGCTGGCAGGATTGACTCTCTACACCTATACCGCTGCCCGGATGAGCGTCCCTTTCATTGTCCTTTTCATCGTTTACCTATGGGTATCGCGATCAGGGGGCGTTCGCCGAGGCCACCTGGCGATCTTTGTAGCCGTCGCGGTGGCGACCATGGCCCCCCTAGGCCTCTATTTTCTGATTCGGGGCCTGGAGTTTTTCGCCCGCCCGGGTCAGGTCTCTATCTTCAATCCCGACATCAACCATGGAGATCTATGGGGGTCGCTGACTCGTAGCGTCGTCGGCGCTTTATTGATGTTCACTACGCAGGGCGATTTCATTCCGCGCCATAATCTGCCTTATCGCCCCGTGTTCGACCCTCTGATGGCCCTTTTTTTCTTGGTCGGAATAGGCTGGGTGCTAGGCAACAGTCGGCGAAGTTGGCCCAGTGCCCTGATCCTCTTATGGACAGTGACCATGCTCTTGCCCACGCTGCTGGCCGAGGGGGCTCCCCACTTCTTGCGTGGCTCCGGAGTCCTTCCGGTGGTATTTGTTTACCCGGCCTTAGGCATGGCCTGGGCCTATGATCGAGTCCGAGCCCGATCTTCGACCATCGCCGCGACCTTGCTGGGGGCGAGTCTGGTCATCAGCGCAACCCTCACCAGCGTCGATTATTTTGTGCGCCATGCGCCCAGCGAGACAGCTTATTTTAACTTCGAGACCGGGGCGAGCGAGCTGGCCGTCGAGATCAACCGCTTCTTAGGCTCTGGCTGGGATGGGCGGAGCCTCTGGGCTGACGAAGGCCAGCCGTATCCCGGTCGAGCGGTCTATCTGGCTGTGCGTTTATGGGAGAATTTCCCGTCGATGCGCTATTTGGTCCCGGCCTTGTCCTCATTCCATGTTCTGGAAGGGGGCGAGACACCTCGCGTCTCCGTCTCCCGTGCGCTTTTCGTGCTGTGGCCCTTCGAGGGTAATCGGGCTGCCTTGCGCGGTCTCCCGGCCTCCTCCTTGCTCCGCGTGCGGGCTGGAGCTTTGGAACGGGGCGATTTGGAAAAATCGCCGCGGCTCCTCTACGTGGCCTACGAAGCCAGTCCTGCACCGAGGGATCCACAAGCTATCGCACGCTTTGGGGAGGCGATCGAACTCCTGGATTACGAGATCGCCTGGGTCGACCTCACGCAGTTGCAGGTGCGGTTGGTGTGGCGCGCCCGGCAAGAGGTCGAGCGCGACTACACCGTCTTTGTGCACCTCTTGCGAGACGGGGCTGTGTTTGCCCAAGTCGATGGCCCGCCCGCTCAGGGCTACTACGGAACCGGCCTGTGGCGGCCCGGCGACGTGATCGAGGATGAGCGCAGCCTGGCGTTGGCCGAGCCCCTGAATGCGCAGACGGATCGCCTTGTGATCGGGTTCTACCTTCTAGACACGCTGGAACGGCTTCCAGCCTTCGACGTGCGGGGGCAGCCCCTCGGGGATAGTTTGAATTTGGACGTGGTTGAGCCGTCCGCTCATCCTGCCGAGGCGATCGACGAGTCCGACGCTCGATGGTCTACGAGCTAGGTATCTGGCGCATCGACTCGCCGTGCAGCGAGCGAGGATGCCCTTCGCGGAAACTCTAATCTGTGCTAAAATCGAATCCGCAAGTTTTGGGATATGCCTCGGCGTGTTCCGTCTCGTGGGTGGGAGCTGGTGATGGTGGGGCTGGCAGGCGTTTTGCTGGTGGCACCCACTGAAGCCGCGCCGACCTTCCAAGCGGGTTGTTCCGTCAACCTCCTGGCTAATCCCGGGTTCGACGGCGGGTTCCGCCAGACCAGCCTCTCCTCTTTTGCGGCCAATGGCTGGGAGCCCTGGTTCGTCGATGATGGGACCGGCGATTCCTATTTCGCCGAGCCAGAGTACAAGGCTGCCGATGGGCGCCTGTTCCCCAATCGGGTGCACAGTGGGTTCTTCGCGCAGCAGTTTTTCAACTCCTATCGGACGCACATCGCCGGCTTCTGGCAGCGGGTCCCGCTCCCTCCCGGAAGTCGGGTCCGTTTCTCGATGTGGGTGCATGTCTGGAGCAGCAGCCAGAACGATCCGAACGTCTCGACGGAGAACGGCAAGTATCGCCTGTGGGTGGGGATCGATCCCGCGGGGGCGATCCCTCCCCGCCAGAACCTCCACCCGGACTGGGAGTCGATCCTGGCCAATGTGGTCTGGGCGGGGCCCATCGAGCAGTACGACGCCTGGGGGTGGATTGACGTTACCGCCGTGGCCCAGGCCGACGCCGTCACCGTGTTCACCCGAGGCAGCCCGGAGTGGCCGGTGACCAACAACAACTCCTATTGGGACGATGGTTGCCTGGAGGTGCTGGCGCCTCCCGCGCCGACTCCCACCCGCACGCCTCGGCCCACCCCGACCCTCACCTCCACGCCTACCCTCTCTCCGACGGCCACACCGACGGCTACCCCCACCCCTACGGCCACTTCGATCCCTAGCCCGCTTCCCAGTCCGAGCCCAACGCCTTCTCCCCCGACGCTCTTCGCGCCGGAGCGGAACGTGGTGGTCGGTGGGGGGATCGCGCTGCTCTTTGCCGTTGCGTTGCTTTTCGGGTATGTTGTAGGACACCGCATTCGATCGAAGGGATGAAGATGCGCAATCGTGGCTGGATAATCAGCACGCTGGTCAGTGGGTTAACCCTCTGGCCCTGGGCTCTGCAGGCCGCGCCTCCCCCCCAGGCGGGCTGCAATCTGGTCAACGCCGACTTCGAGGGGGACTTTCGACACATCACGGACTATCGGGATGTGGCCAACGGCTGGGAGCCATGGTGGTTCGACGACGGGGTTGGCGATGCCTACAACGAGGTCCCCCTTTATGATGCAGAGCGTGCCCCCTCGCATGTGCACGGAGGAAATACCTCTCAAAAAGTTCACAATAGTTGGCGCACCTTTCAAGGAGGGCTGTATCAGCGGGTCGGCGTCCCGCGGGGCAGCCAGGTGACCTTCACCGTCTGGGCCGTGGTGTGGTCAGGGAGCGACTCCGGCGTGGCCGGCGAGCTCAACCACCTGGTGCGGGTGGGGATCGATCCTACGGGAGGCACCAACTGGCAAGCATCCAGCGTGGCCTGGTCGGGGGAGGTCAGGCCCGCCTACGATCAATGGGTGCAGTTGAGCGTGACCACCATCGCCCAGGCGGATCAGGTGACGGTGTTCACCGGCGGGCGCCAGGGCAATCCCGATCAATATAACTCCGAGTGGTGGGACGACGCCTGTCTGACGGTGGTGGCCCCCACCCCCACGCCGACGCCGACCCATACGCCCACCCCTACCCCGACCTCGACGGCCACCCCCACCCCGACGTCGACCCCCACGCCCACCCCAACACCGACGCCCACGCCGGTCCCCCTGTTCGGGCAAGTGGGGGAGACGCTATACAACTTCAGCGGTATCTTAGTGATCGGGCTGGGCGTTGGCCTGGCCGTCGGGGTGCTGACGGTGCGGCGAGCCAGCTGATCCCAGGGCCATGCTTAAGCGAGGCGGTGGCCTGCTGCTCACGCTGGCCCTGGGCGCGGTGGCAGCCTGGCCACTGTGGGCCGACCCAGGGTTGATCAACACCCGGGCGGGAGGGGATAGCCCCTTTCTTCTGGTTCGCCTACAGCAGTTGGTCCTCAATCTGGAGGCTGGGGTCTTTCCCGTACGCTGGATGCCCGATGCGGCCTACGGCCGCGGGTATCCCTTTTTTCATTTTTATGCCTCGCTGCCTTTTTACCTCGCCGCGGCGCTGAAGCTGTGGGGCCTGGGCTATCTCTTTTCCCTCAAGGTCACTCAGAGCCTGGGCTTCATCGCTGCGACGGCCAGCATGTATCTGTTTCCGCGGCGACTGGGCCTGGGCTCGCTTCCCGCGGCGGTGGGCGCGCTGGCCTACGGCTACGCGCCCTTTCACCTAGTTAACATCTACGTCCGCGGGGATTCGCTAGGCGAGTTCTACGCCTTTATCTTCTACCCGCTGATCTTCGGTGCACTTCTCGATGTGGCACGGCAACCCTCTGCCCGCCCCGTCGCTTTCCTTGGGTTCAGCTATGCAGCATTGATCCTGAGCCATAACATCTCCGCCTTGATCTTCACGCCCTTTGTGGGACTCTATGCCCTCGTCTTATTCTTTAAGCAACCCAGGAGGGGAGTCGCGCTGGCTGTGCTCGCAGGCCTAGGGCTGGGCCTGGCTCTGAGCGCTTGGTTTTGGATGCCGGCTTTGGCCGAGCGGGGAGAGGTTCACATCGAGGAGGCGACCACCGGCTATTTCCATTTCAGCGGACACTTTCGAGGTATCGATCTCGTTCAAACTTCCTTGCTCTTCGATTACAGCGTCAACCCCGCGGGGAACGCCTTCGCCATGGGCCTGGTCCAAGCTGCCCTCGCCCTGGTCTCGCTGGGCGCTGTAGCTTGGGGTTGGGTACGGCATCGACAGATGCAGGCTTCGGTGACGGCGCTGCTTCCGGTACTCTTCCTCAGCACCTTTTTGATTCTTCCGGCCTCGCGGCCGATATGGGAAAGCGTCCCTTTGCTGAGCTTTGTCCAGTTTCCCTGGCGCTTCCTCTCGCTGCAAGCCTTCGCCGCGAGCGCGCTGTTGGCAGTGGCCCTTCAAGAGCTGCCCAGTCGTTTTGCCCCTCCCTCGGCTGTGATCATGGGTGGCTCGCTCCTCATCTCTAGCTTGGCCGGGCTGAGGGTAGATTATCTCGCCATCGAGGCAGGGGATATCACCACTGAGCGCTTGGCGCTTTACGAACATTTCACTCGCAACATCGGCTCCACCGTGCGCCAAGAATATCTTCCACGTGGGGTGGAGACGCGGCCCTTTACCTCGAGTTTGTTCACCACTGGGAAGCTGGAGCCGATTGTGGTCGAAGGCGCACTGAGCTCGGCACATCTTCAAGATCGCTCAGCCGGGGAACAGGTGTGGGAGTTGGAAGTGGATGCCCCTACAGCGCGGATCGCTTTCCCCCTCTATTACTTCCGCGGGTGGCGGGCCTACATGAACGGGCAGCCGGTCGAGCCGTGGCCTGTGGAGGGGTCGGGGCTCCTGGGGTTAACCTTGGCCGAAGGCCATCATGAAGTCGTGCTGCGCTGGGGCACCACGCCCCTGCGCGCCGCGGTCGAGCTCGTCTCCGCCTTGGCTTTGGTTGCCGTGGCGGGGATGGCGCTGAGGGGGATAAGCTTTTCGCGACGGGGCCTAGCCGTAGGAGCCCTCAGTGTCGGCCTGATCGTAATCGGTGGAGGCCTAGCGGCTCGCTGGACAATCGGGAACGCTCCATCCAGAGTCGACGACCTGAGCATGGATTTTCGTATTAAGCCCTATCTCCATCACAACCCGGAGGGGATCGGCTTTGGGGCGGCTCGCCTGCTGTCGTACGAATACAGCGCTGAGCAGGTCGCCGCCGGAGCGAGCTTGGGGGTGACTCTGCGCTGGGCTAAGTTGGGGTGGTCGCCTCTACGTGCTGAAGTCCGCTTGGTGGGACCCATCACCGTGGTGGAGGAGCTCACGGGTGTAGAAGATGTTTTGGCCGAAGAGAACATCGCCTTGGGTGGCGAAACGACGCGCCATCGCTTGAGGGTCCCCGAGCGGACGCTGCCCGGGCTCTATTTTCTCAGCGTGCGCCTTTTCGATGCGCGCGGGGAGTTACCGCCCCTCGACGGGAGCGGAACAACCTATCTGCGGCCGATTCGTGTGATCGCTCAGCGGCCCTTGAAAGGCGATGAGCCCCGGCTGGCGAGCATGGGGGAATCGATTGTTCTCTCCGCAGTGGAGACGCTGCAGATCGATGCCGGTCATTTAGAGATCCGGCCGACCTGGTACACCACCCGCCCTCTGGCCCGCGACTACGCCGTGTCCCTGCGCTTGTACGACGCGGCAGGTCGGTTGGTGGCAGCGCGCGATACGCAGCCCGGTTACGGGTTCTTCCCCACCAGCGTGTGGCCGGTGAACGAGCTGGTCAGCGATCGACTGTCCCTGGAGCTGCCGGCGGGGACCCCGCCGGGGGAGGAGTACCGCCTGGAGCTAGTGCTGTATAAAGTGGCCGACCTCCAGCCCATCGGAGTGGCTCGGATCCAGGACGTATCACTGCCTCTCTTCGATCGGGTTGAGGAGCTATCGCCTGAGCATGTCTTCAGCGGCGGCCTCTCCTTGCTCGAGGTGGAGCCGCTGCAGGTGAGCTGGCCGCAGGGGGAGCCGGTCGTTATCCAGCTAGGCTGGGGAGCTCTGGCTCCTGTGCGACGCGACTTCGAGTTGGTCTTGGGCTTGAAGGACGATCGGGGACGAAGCGTGTATCAGCAGCCGGTCCCGATCCTGGATGCGGTTCCCACCTCGCGCTGGCCGGCGGGAGCCTTCGTCCAGAAGCGTTATTCCCTGGAGCTCCCCGACGATCTCCCTCCCGGCCTTTATCATCTCACCCTCGGTGTGAGGGAGGTCGGCCAGGCTCAGGTGCTGGGGGATGAATACACCTGGAAGGGCGAGATCCAGATCGAGAGGGTCCAGCGCAATTTCGCGGTGCCGGAGATGGAATACGCCTCGGGCGTGGATTTCGGGGGGAACATCGAGCTACTGGGTTTCGATGTGGATCGCCAGGACGCGTTATTGCTGGTCAGCCTGCATTGGCAGGCGCGCCGCGAGATGGAAATGAACTACAGCTTCTTCGTCCACCTCTTCGATCCGAGCACGGAACGCATCTTGGCCCAATGGGATGGCGTCCCGCGCCAGTATCCCACCTCGCGTTGGGCTCAGGGGGAGGTGGTCAGCGCCCAGATCGCCCTGGCCACGAAAGGGATAGAAACGGGTAGATATCGCTTGGCCACCGGCATCTACGACCCGCGCACAGGAGTGCGGCTGGCGGCCCAGGGAGAGAATGTCGATCAAGATCGGGCCCTCTTGATCGAGGATTTACCACTGCCTTAAACTAGAGCCGGGAAGCCAGGCGCTTGAGCTTGGCCTCGCGCTCGCGCCAGCTCACCGCGGAGAGGCCCAGCTTCTCGCGCAAACGATCGGCGGGGACGCCGGCCCGGTAATCCCTCAGGGCGGCGGTCATGCGCAGGTTCTCGAAGGAAACGCCTTGGGCCAGGCCGGCCTCGCGAGCGGCGTCGGCCAAGACGTATTCCAGGTTGCGAGCGGTGCACTCGAAGAGGCGCTCCTTGGGCGCGTAGCGCTCCTGGTAGCGTCCGAAGAGCGATGGAAAGTTGGGGGGGAGCTGGAGCACGCGCTCCTTTTTTCGTTTGCGGGGATCCTCGTAGCGCACATAGAGGGCGGGATTCTGTGGGCTGGAGAGATCCAGGTGGCTTAGGCGGATGCCCAGGCATTCGCTCTTCTTCAGGCCGGTGTGCAGGAGCAGGGTCACCAACAGGTGGGGACGCGGATCGGGCTTCTCGGCGCGCTCCATTATCTTTTTAGTCGTCTGCAACAGCCGCTCCACCTGATCATCATAGAGCACCTCGGGCAGGGGGGAGGAGGCGGGCTCGTGAACCAGGGCGGCGGCGGGATCGGCGGCGATCACTTTTTCCTTGGATAGCCAGCCAAAAAGGACCTTCAAGGTGGTCACCCGCCGCGCGTAGGATTTGGGGGCGCAGGGGACGCCCCGGTAGAAGCGGAGGTAGGTCAAGAAATCGACCAGGTCCTGGGTGCCGATCTCGCCGATGGCTTTGTTCTGGCCCAGGAATTTGGCCAGCAAGCGCAGGTCCCCGGAGAAGGCCTTGATGGTGTTGGGGGAGAAACCCTGGCGGACCATGTGTTCGTGGAAAGCGCCCATGGCCGCCGCTAGGGAGGATTTGCCGTCGAGGGCCCGGACATCCAACGGCAGAGAGACGAACTGGCCCTTGGCCTCCACCCCGGGGAAGAGCGGGAGTTGGTCAGCCCTCACAGGAAAGTCCTTCGCGTAGCCAATTCGCGTAGTTGAAGGTATATCGACATAATACGACGGATTTGCTTTGTTGTCAAGGAGGGCCAAAACCGAGGGAAGGTGGCTGGGGAAGCAGTGAGCAGGTGATCCGATCCCGATGGGAGGATGCGGTGGCCGCGAGATTTTCGCTGAGCGGTGACGATCGATCCTTTGAGCGCGGATCCTCACCGCTCTCGCGACAGATTCATTAGCGAAGCCGATCCTTGTTCCGCGCTGTTGCACGGAGAATTCTGGGCTCGGGTCATGCTGCAGGAGGCGCTGGTAGATCGGCTGTGTGACGTGCATGAGCTCGAATAGCCTCCCGGCGATCTCCTCCGCCCGTTGGGGAGTGAAGGCCGACAAAGGGCGCGACTCGAAAAAGCGAGCCCAGCCGCGATCCCAGCGTTCCAGTTGCAAAGGCCCCAGTGGGCGGCGATGTCCTGGATGTGCTCGTGGAGCCCGATCTCCAAGCGGCCGATGCGGCGGATGGCCCACACCTCGTAGTGGACGGCGGGGATTGCTTGCATGAACTGGCGACCGGTTAATCCTTCTAGTAATTTTTTGCCTAAGTATAGCCAGGTGGTCCTGGTGAACGACATCGAGACGACGAGCCCCAGTGGAGCCTACTCGATGCTTGCTCTAAATTAGCCCAGACGAGGGTTTTCGCCGTGCCAACGTCATTTTGAGAGAAAGGCACTTGTCAGGTTGAGCGATCGGGATCTATCAAGTATAGACAAACGCAATCTTTTGTGCTAGGATGGGCCAACGCAGGACCCCGCGAAGGAGGCCGGGGGCTGTTTAAGTGAGGCGACCTGAGGTGCGAGGTAAGTTAACCATAATTCAGGAGGAGAAAGATGCTCGAATCGCGTCGAATGCTATATGTGTTAGGGATTTTGGTTTTGTTAGGTCTCATCGTGGCGGTGTTCGTTCTCACCGCTTCTCCGGCGCCTGTGGAGACACCCACCCCGACGCCGACGCTCGGCCCATCTCCATCGCCTACTCCCTCCCCAACCTCCACCCCTTCGCCCACGCCCACCCCGCCACCCGGCGAAGTTCTCGAGGGCAGATACCTCCGGGAGGTCACTCGGGAGAACGCGCCCGAGGCCCAGAACTACCAACTCGGAACTTGGGGACTGGAGCTGAAGGCGGGGACGTTCACGATCGCCCATGGGGCGACCTTCATGACCTCGGGGAGTTACATGGCGTCGGCGGAGCAGATCGTGTTTACCAATGATAGAGGGTGCCCGGAGGCCGTGGGGACCTACCGATGGACGCTCGTGGGCAACCAACTGACCTTGGTGGTGGTCTCCGATCCCTGTGCCGGGGGCACACGGGCCGACGACCTCACCCTGCTGGCGTGGACGAAGCTGGATTAGGTGACTTGGCCGATCCAAGGAGATGCCCGGGGACTTGCCGTAATCTCCTCGGGGTCATTCCTTAGGCTTGGGCGGCTCTCTCATCCAGCGCCAGCCGGGCAAAGTGGCCTCCAGGCCGGCGGCCAGCCCGGCCAGCAGGTCGTCCACGGCCAGATTGCGGCGATCCACCACCTGGTTGATCTCATCCTTGATGAGAGCGTCCAGGATGTGGAAGGCGGAGACGGCGAAGCTGCGGTGGGGCTCGCGGGCAGCGATGATCTCGGCGATGGCCACCCCCAGGATCTCATCCACGATGAAGGTCTCGTAGTCCTCGGCCGCGGTAAGCGATCTGGCCAGGTGGACCAGGGCGGCCAAGTTCAAGCCGATGTAGGGCTCGTCGAAGAGTTCTTCGAGGCGCGCCCTCACCTGCTCCACGCTCACCGGCTCGATGGGTTGCCCCAGCGCCTCCTCGTATCGACGCCGCGCGTCGTTGACCAGGCGGGCCAAGAGCTCTGCGTGATCAAGGGCAAAGCGGCGCGCTCCTTCGATCATCGCCCGGCCGACTCGGATCTCCCCACTGGGCAAGCTAGGTTGCGATGGCCCGACCGTCATGGGGCGGGCACTTTCTCTTCTGGACGAGCGCGCCGTAGGCGCTCCGCCCAGTGTTTTGCACTGGGCATCTTGACATGTCGCATATCGCGAGCGGTGGCCTCCACATCGTATTCTGCACGCCGGTGTTCGATGGCCCAGCGGTTCCCGTCCCAGTGGGGGATGGCGTAAGCCGCTCGCGGATCGCCATCCAGCGGCGAGCCGACGCTGCCCACGCAGACCAGGGTGAGCCCGCCCACCCGCCTCACAAACGGGATGTGCACATGGCCAAAGGCCAACACCTCGGCGCCCACGTTCTCGGTGAGGCGAGTCAACTCACCTAGGGAGGTGTCCGGGCGAATGGGCGTCTCCAAATCGTGCGGGTTTGCGTGGACCACCAAGAGATCGTGGCCGCGGGCGGGGGAGATCTCGACCTGGAAGGGCAGCGCGGCCAAGTAGTCGAGGTCATCGCGACTTAGCCTCTCTCGCGTCCAGGAGACGATCTCCCGGAGCCGATCGTTACCCGAAGGGACCGTTGGGGGTTTCACTAGCCAGGCGTCGGTATTGCCTTTGATGACTCGACAGGGAATTGAGCGCAGGCGAGCGATCACCTCGGCCGGATGCGGCCCGGCCATGCATAGATCTCCGGCCACGACGAGGTGATCGAAGGGGCCCTGGCGATCGATATCAGCCAACACCGCCTCCAGAGCGACCAGGTTGCCGTGGATGTCCGATAGAATGGCGATACGCATTGTATTTTGGCTATGATTATCAGCGAGGCTGGGTCGGCCCTAGATCGAGGGCAGGTCGATGTCGGAGATCAACCCCTTCACGCGCAGCCCTGCTTCGACGCCCAACCCGGGTTGCCTCACATCATCCTATTGCGTGTATCCCCTAGCGAGAATCGAGGCCCCCCTGTCGCCTCCGCCGGCGCCAGCTCGAACAGGGCCAAGCGGC
>JACPWV010000184.1 GCA_016196905.1 Chloroflexota bacterium
CAAATTCGCGGTGGTGGGCGATGGCCAATCGCGCGGAGAACTGGAAGCCTACGCCCGCAGCCTGGGCATCGCCTCCCAGGTGATCTTCACCGGTTGGCGGCGGGACCTTCCCACCCTCTACGCGGACCTGAACGTCCTGGCCTTGAGCTCGAACAATGAGGGCACCCCCGTCTCCATCATCGAGGCCATGGCCGCCGGCGTCCCCGTGGTGGCCACCAGCGTGGGCGGCGTGCCCGATTTGGTCCGGGAGGGGGAGACCGGCTTTTTGGTGAAGGCCGAGGACATAGGGGGGATGGCGGCGGCCATCCTGGAGTTAGTGCGAAACCCGGAGCGGGCTGAGCGGATGGGCCAGGAGGGACAGCGCCTGGCGCAGGAGAATTATAGCGTGCACAGGCTGCTGGAGCGCACGCGTTCCCTTTACCTCGAGCTCTTGCGGGCCAAAGGGCTCGCCTGAGCGCCGAGCTGGCCTGATGTCGGTAGTTTCAATAAAAATGCGACAAGCCGGAGGGGAGGTGTTGGGTCGAAGCCACCCTTTATTAGTGTTTCGGGAGGGGGGATAAATACATCCCTCCTCTATCGGCCTCAGGCCAGAGGCGTAGGGGAGCCCCCCCCAGCCTCCCGATGAAGAGCTGACGGGCGGGCACCGGTCCCGCCCCTACAAAATACCATCTGGCAGGGGGCGGTCGTAGGGGAGGCCCGCCTCAGGCGGGTGGCCTCCCGAGGTTTCTACCTGGGCCTGAACCTGAGGCCCCTCTACCCCGGCCGGTGTCGCATTTGTTGTGAGAGATACCGGAAGTTTGCTTTTTCCGCTGAAGCTAGTTAAGATGAGATGCCTATGAAGACCCTGATTACGGGTGGGGCGGGATTCATCGGATCCCATTTGGTGGATCGCCTGCTGGCTGAGGGGCATCAGGTCACGGTCCTGGATGATCTCTCCACGGGGCGGATGGCCAACGTCCAGCACCACCTTCACAACAACCGTTTCCGTTTCATCAAGGGGAACATCCTGGCCGCCACCCAGGTGGAGGAGGCCATCAAGGGCAGCGAGCTGGTACTTCACCTGGCCGCGGCGGTGGGCATCCCCTATGTGGTGGAGGAACCCCTGAAGGGGATGTTGATTAACGTGCGCGGGACCGAAGTGGTGTTAGAACTCGCCCATCAGCAGGGAGCCCGCGTCCTATTGGCCTCGACCTCGGAGGTGTATGGGAAAAGCACGGCCGTCCCCTTCGCTGAGGAGGCGGATCGTACCCTAGGGCCCACCTCTATTCGCCGCTGGGCATATGCCACGGCCAAGGCCCTCGACGAGCACATGGCCTATGCTTATCAGGATCGCGGGCTCGGGATCAGCATCGTGCGCTATTTCAATGCCTATGGGCCGCGCCTCGATCCGCGCGGTTATGGCAGCGTGATCGCCAAATTCGTCATCCAGGCTCTGGCCGGACAACCCATTACCGTTTATGGGGATGGGCTGCAAACCCGCTCCTTCACTTACATCGACGATGCGGTGGAGGGGACGCTCTTGGCCGCTACGCGCCAGGAGGCCCTGGGTGAGGTGTTCAACATCGGCCGCGCTGAGGAGATCACCATCTACCGTTTGGCCGAGTTGATCAAGGAGGTCACTAACTCGCCCTCGGAGATCCTTTTAGTTCCCTACGACCAAGCCTATTCCCATTCTTTCGAGGACCCTCGCCGTCGCCATCCAGACGTTTCCAAGGCCGCCCGGCTGCTTGGTTTCCAAGCCAGGGACCCGCTCGTAGATGGTTTGGAGAAGGCGATCCAGTGGATGAGGCAGCAACTGGAGCTGGCGGGGGCCCCTTAGGCGAGGGAGAAGAGACGGTGCGCATTTTGATCACAGGAGGGGCGGGGTTTCTGGGGTCGGCCCTGGCCCACCACCTGGCCGCCCAGGGACATCGGGTCTCGGTCTTGGACGACCTCAGCGCCGGCGATCCCAATGCGCTGTCGGCCCCTCGGTCTGAGTACGGTTCGAGCCTGAGGGGCTCAGAGCTGATGAGCGAGACGTCGACCGAGATCTCGCTCACCCGCGGCGATGTGCGCGATATCCCCAAGTTATGGACGCTGCTGCGCGACATCGACTGCGTGTATCACTTGGCCGCGCGCGTCTCCGTTCCCGAGTCGATCCTCTACCCGGTGGAGTACAACGCGGTGAACGTGGGCGGAACAGTGAGCCTAATGGCTGCAGCCCGCGATGCCAAGGTCAAGCGGGTGGTGTTCGCCTCCTCGGGGACCATCTACGGCGATCAGGAAGGCCAGCCCATCTCCGAGACGGCCATCCCCCACCCCCCGAACCCCTACGCGGTGACCAAGATCGCCTCGGAATATTACGTGTCTTCCTTGGGCCAACTTTGGGGCATCCAGACGGTGATCCTGCGCATCTTCAACGCTTATGGGCCTGGACAGGCCGCGCCCCCCACCCACGCGCCGGTCATCCCTCAGTTCGTCCGGCAAGCACTGCGCGGGGGGACCTTGGTGGTGTACGGTGGGGGCGAGCAGTCGCGCGATTTCATTTACGTCGACGACGTGGTTCGCGCCCTGGGCGCCGCGGCCCGCTCCCCCGGGGCGGTAGGGCGCATGATTAACGTGGGCAGCGGTCGAGAGCTGAGCATCGACGAGCTGGTCCGAAAACTAGAGGGTCTGGCGGGCCGGTCGCTGTCGGTGCTGCACAGCGACGCCCAGAGCGGGGGCGTATCCCGGGCTCGGGCAGACATTCGCCTGGCCAGGGAGCTCCTCGATTTTCAGCCCCAGGTGAGCACCGAAGAGGGCCTGGAGCGAATGCTCGCCTTCTATCGGGAGGAGCGCGCAGTCCCGCATGGCGTCCGCTGAAATATTCGAGGGTAAGGCGACGTCGGGTTAGAGGGGTTAAGACGAGAGCGTGACCAATCTACTGCTCATCTTGGCCATGGCGGCTCTGGTGGCGCTGGGGGTCACCCCGCTGGCTGGTCGGCTCGCCACCCGGGTCGGGGTGGTGGATCGGCCGCATCCCCGCAAACTACACTTGGAGCCCATCCCCCTATTAGGCGGCCTGGCTATCTACGTGGCACTCATCCTAGCCCTGCTGCTCTTCAGCGAGCAGCGCTTCATCGCTGAGCTGGTCAGCATTCTGGTGGGCGCCTCCCTGGTTTCCTTCCTGGGGGTGTGGGACGATCGCTGGGGGCTGCGCCCCCTCCTCAAGCTGGGCGGCCAGGCCCTGGCAGCCAGCCTGCTCTTTGCCTTCGGCGTGCAGGTAGCCGTCATGAACAACGCTGTGCTCAATTACTTGGTGACGGTTATGTGGGTGTTGGGAATCACCAACGCGCTGAACCTGCTGGATAATATGGACGGGCTCTCGGGTGGCATCGCCGCAGTGGCCGCCGGCTTCTTCCTGCTGCTGGCGGCCCTCAACGGCCAGTACCTAGTGGGGAGCCTGGCCGCGGCCCTGACGGGCGCCTGTTTGGGCTTCCTGCGCTACAATTTCAACCCGGCCCGTATCTTCATGGGGGATGCCGGCAGCCTGTTCCTGGGGTTCCTGCTGGCGGCGGTGGGGATCAAGCTGCGCTTTCCCGCCCATCCGGTGATCATCACCTGGATGATCCCGCTGATCGTGCTGGGGTTGCCCATTTTCGATACCGTTTTGGTGATCATCTCCCGCACGCGGCGGGGGATAAACACTCTGACCAACCCCGGTCAAGACCACGTCTCCCATCGCTTGGTGCGCCTGGGCCTCTCGCAGCGCGAGGCGGTGATGCTGCTCTATATCCTCTCCGGATTATTGGGGATGATGGGCATCCTGCTCACCCTAGTGGGAGTGGTGGAGGCGTACCTGATCGCGGGGCTGTTGACCCTGGCCGCTCTAATCGCTCTGATCCGGTTGGAATGTGTGCCTCTGCCCCGCTGATCGGTGTCACTATCTAAATTGAAGAAGCAGGAGGATCTCCGCACGCAACTCGAAAAAAAGATAGCCGCGCGCCAGGCGCACATCGTGGTCATCGGCCTGGGTTACGTCGGCTTGCCCCTGGCGGTGGAGCTCGCTCGGCTGGGCTACGGGGTGGATGGCTTGGAGGTGGATCCGGCGCGGGTGGAGGCCATCGCGGCGGGCCGCAGCTACATCGGGGACGTTCCCGCCCAGGCCGTCTCCGAACTGGTGAAGCGGCAGCGCCTGCGCGCCACCAGCGACTACGCCATCCTCCGCCAAGCGGATGCCATCTTCATCTGCGTGCCGACGCCTTTCGACGAGGCCAAGGCGCCCGATCTCTCCTACGTGGTGGCCGCCGCCCGCGGGATCGCCGAGCACCTCCAGCCCGGGCAGCTGATCATCCTGCAGAGCACCACCTACCCGGGCACCACCGA
>JACPWV010000204.1 GCA_016196905.1 Chloroflexota bacterium
CGTAGCCTCTCGAGCACAGTTTCCAGGTCGCGACGCCAGAGGGGCTTGGCCTGGTAGCCGGGCTTGTAGGGCAGCCAGATGAGGTTGCCCCGCCCCTGGGCCGGAGCGGGCAGAGCGAGCGGGGCGCGCAGATGATTACTCAGCCGCAACACGATCCGTTCCCTTTCGGCTCGGATCGATTCCAGCCCGGCGCGGGTGCCCCGCACGCGCAAACGTAATACCCACAATAAATCTTGAGCGGCGGGCGGCAATTCGCCGAAGCGATCCCTCAACTCCGCCTGCATCGCCTCGATATCCTGCTCCTGGGTGAGCTGCGCCAGGCGCCGATAAAGGCTTAGCCGCAGCGCCGCATCGGGCACATAATCCGCGGGCAAACGCGCCTCCACCGGCAGGTCGATGGTGGGGCCGGGGGCTGCAGCCCCTTCGCCGCTGGGGGCTGAAGCCCCATCGCCCACCGAAGTGATCTCGCTCCTCACCATGCGGCCCGCTTTGAGATCGCGAACGGCTTGGGCCAACAGCTTGGTGTACAGGTCGAAGCCCACCGCCGCGATGTGGCCGTGCTGCCTGGAACCCAAGATCTCCCCCGCCCCGCGCAGCTCCAGGTCGCGCATGGCGATGCGGAAGCCTGAGCCCAGCTCGCTGGCCTCTTGAATGGCCTGTAGCCGCTCGCGGGCTTCCGGGCTGAGCCTCAATTCCTCATCGTACAGGAAATAGCTATGTGCCCGCACCGAGCTGCGCCCCACCCGCCCACGCAACTGGTAGAGCTCGGCCAGCCCGAAGCGATCGGCTTTGTTCACGATGAGGGTGTTCACATTGGGGATGTCGATCCCGTTCTCAATGATGGAGGTGGAAACCAGCAGGTCATAGCGTCCTTCGGCAAAGTCAAGCATGGTCTGGGCCAAAACCGCCTCGTCCATCTGGCCGTGGGCCACCGCCAGGCGCGCCTCGGGCACCAGCCGCCCCAGCCGGGCCGCCATATACTGGATGGAACGCACGCGGTTGTGAATGAAATATATCTGCCCGCCCCGGTCCAACTCGCGTAGAATGGCCCGCCGGATGAGCCCCTCGTCGTAAGCCGTCACCTGGGTGACCACCGGCAGCCGCTCCTCAGGGGGCGTCTCGATGATACTAATATCCCGCGCTCCGGTCAGGGACAGGTGCAAGGTGCGCGGGATGGGCGTGGCGGTGAGGGTCAGAACATCCACCTCCCGACGCATCTCCTTCAGCCGCTCCTTGTCCACCACCCCGAAGCGCTGCTCCTCATCGATGATCAAGAGGCCCAGGTCCTTGAAGATCACATCGGGCTGCAGCAGCCGGTGCGTGCCGACGACGATATCGATGGACCCCTCCTGGAGGCGACGCACAATCTCAGCCTGTTCCTTGGGTGGGCGGAAGCGCGAGAGCATCTCCACCTCCACCGGGAAGGGCTGTAAGCGCTGGCTGAAGGTGCGATGGTGCTGTTGGGCTAAAATGGTCGTCGGGACGAGCACGGCCACTTGCTTACCCCCCATCACCGCCTTGAAGGCTGCCCGCAACGCCACCTCGGTCTTCCCATAGCCTACATCTCCACAGACCAGACGATCCATGGGCCGCGGCTGCTCCATCTCCCTCTTGATCTCCTGGATAGCGCGCCATTGATCCGCCGTCTCGAGGTAGGGGAAGGAGCTCTCCAGCTCCTGCTGCCAAGGGGTGTCGGGGGGATAGGCGAAGCCCTCCACCAGCTCCCGAGCCGAGTATAAAGCCAAGAGCTCCTCAGCAATCTCCTCCACGGCGCGTTTGGCCTTGGACACCACGCGATCCCAATCGGTGGTGCCCAGGCGATCGATGTTCGGCCTCGATTCATCCGGGCCCACGTAACGCGCCAGGCGATCGGCGTGGTAGGTGGGAACGTAGAGCTCATCCCCCTCAGCGTAGGCGACCTTGAGGTACTCGCGCTGCAGGCCGTTCTCCTGCAAAAGGACCAGGCCCTGGTAAAGGCCGATGCCGTGCTCCACATGAACCACGTAATTCCCCGGCCTGACATCTGCAAAAAAGGCCTCCACCGCCGAGGGGCGGGAGCGGAGGGGCCGGCGCGGCTCGATGCGCACAAAGCCAAACAGATCCCCGTCCCCCAGCAAGATCAGGTTCCCATCGGGCAATTCGAGACGAAAGCCCCGGGTCAAAGTTCCGGGGACGAGCACTAAACCGCCCGGGTTAGGTGAGGTGTCGAGAGCGCTCGCCTGCGCGGGGGGTGTAGAGCCCCACTCGGCGCATAGCTCAGCCAGTCGGGACGCCTGGCGAGATACGATGACCACTCGCTGTCGGCTATGGGCCATCTCGACGGCCTGGACGATAGCCTCCTCCAGCCGCCCGCCGAAGGCCGGGTTGGGATGCAAGCCGAGGTTCGGCCCCGGCACGGCCTCCCCGGTGGAACTCAGCTTGAGGAGGCGATGCGAACGGAGTCGCGCGCGAATCTCCTCGGCCGCCCCATACGGCCCAGGCAGCCAGGGCGGGATATCCCCGCGGCCCAGGGACTCCTCGCGTTGCTGGGCAGCTTCCCGTTCCAGATCCATCATCGCCTGCTCGAGTGCCAGCGCATCATCGATAAGCACCAGGCTGTGCGACGGCAGGTGATCGAGCCAGCAGCCCGGCTCAGGGTAGAGCATCGCCAGGTAAAGCTCTTGGTGCGGCAGCACCTCTCCGAGGCGCAGCTTCTCCAAATCGTCCTCGAACTCCTCCGCCGCGCGCGGATGGCAAGTCGATAAATCCCGGCCCTCCCAGCGGCCCCGCTCCTCCGCGGGGCTGGGCCGCGCCTCGCGAGCGGGGACGAGGGTGGTCGAGGCGAGGAGCTCCGTCGAGACCTGGCTAGAAGGGTCGAAGGCGCGCAGGCTCTCGATTTGGCTGGCAAGATATTCCAGGCGCACCGGCAACGACTCCGCCGGCGAGTACACATCCAGGATGCCTCCGCGGCGGCAGTAAGTCCCCGCTTCCTCGACTAGGTTCACCGGCTGATAGCCCCAGGCGTTCAAATGGCCGACGACCCGCTCGGGCGAGCGAAATTCGCCGACGCGCAGCTTTAGTGTCCCTTGGCGAAAAAGGGGAGGAGGCATGGTGGCCGGCAGGCAGGCCCGCGCGCTGGCGACCAACACCGGCGACTTTTCCAGATGCAGCGCAGCGAGGGCAGCCACGCGCCCCTGCCTGATGGACGCCTCCCAGGGCGTTCGCTCGTAGGGTAGAACATCGGGCTCGGGGACGAGGTGGACGCCCTCCGGGCGGCCCAGCCAGGCCCTGAGCTGCTCCGCCAGTTCCCAGGCCCGTTGCCGCCTGGCGGTGAGGACCAGCGCCGTGGACTGATGGAGCGCGGCGATGACGAAAGAGCGCGCCGCCTCGGGGAGATTCAGCGCCGGCCAGGGATTTACTGCATCGGAGGCCAGGAACCGCTGCAGCTCGCTAAAATCGGTCCGCCGATCGAGCAGGGGCAGCAATCCTCTGAGGCTTAGGCTGTGCCCCGGCGAAGCCGGCAGGCGGGAAGGGGACAACTTACGCTCCTAAGCATTGAACCGATTCATGGCTGCTCGCATCCCGTCGCGGAGGATCACCTCTATCGCCTCCATCCCGCGTGGCAGCAGCGCGTCCAGGGCAGCCCGCTCCTCCTGCGAGAAAGGGCTGAGCACATAGTCCACGGGATCCTCCCCCTGAGGCCGGCCGATCCCCACCCGCAGGCGAGGGATCTCCTCGGTGTGCAAGCTGTCGATGATCGACTGCAGCCCTCGATGTCCCCCCGAACTGCCTCGCTCGCGCAGTCGGATCTGGCCCCGGGGTAGATCTAGATCATCGTAGACAATCAGAAGCTGATGCGGGGCCAGGCCTAGGTCATCCCGCGCGGCGCGCACCACCGGGCCGCTGCGATTGACGTAGGAGAGGGGTTTCAGCAAGACCACCCCGACTCCGTGCCGACCCGTGGGGATCGATCCGCGCGCTAGCAGCCCCTCAGCGCGCATCTCTCCGAAGGAAAGGCGGTGCCGAGCGGCCAGCCCCTCAACCACGCGAAAGCCCACGTTGTGGCGAGTATCGGCGTAGCCCGGGCCGGGATTGCCCAGGCCCACGATCAGCCACTCGATGGGAGGGCCCTGCCGTGGTCGGGATCGAAATCGATCGAACAACCGAGCCATCCTCAACCGCTCTTTAAGTAACGCCCACAGGGGCTCGTCCAGTGGACCAGCCCCTTCCTCACGCCTTTTTCTCAATGGCACGGGCTAATTATAGTCGCGTTTTGGCCTCGGGCGTGCCTGGTCTCTTACGCAAGATGCCCACCGCTCCCACCGCCCCGAAGGCGGCCACGGCCAGGAACGCTCCGCACAGGAAGGAACGCAAAAACGGGCCCGTGTCAGGCAGGCTGAGACCGCCTCCCCGTGCGGGGTTGGGCGTGGGCAGCCCAATCACGATGGGGCTGGCCTCGATGCGCACCGCGGTAGGGACGGGGATGACAAAGGTAGCCGTGGGCGTCCCCGGGCCGGGCGGGCCGGGCCCTAGGGTGGGGGTGGTGGTCCCTTGGGGGGTGGGACTGGCCAGCGGCTGGGCATTGGCTACCACCACCCGCCGCAGGGGGGTCTGCACGAAGTTGCCGTCGCGCCGAACCACGGTCAGGACCATATCATATACACCGTCACCGTGATCGGCCACCGTGGTGTCCCAGAAGCCCAGGATCCCGTTGACCACCTCCCGGTCTCCGCTGAACACCCATACCCAGTGGTTCGGGTGAGCCGCGGCCTGGTATTCGAACTTATAAAAGCTGAAATCGCCCCCCAGACAAGCGCTGCCGCGGACTTCGACCAGCCCCTGCAACTGGGCGTCGGGCGAGGGGAAGGAGATCTCCCACACCGGAACGGCACAAGGTCCTTGGACCGCCCCGCTGCTGGCGACCGTGCCCAGGGCAAGGAGAACCCACGCGTTTCGCCACAAGATTTCTCGATACATCCTTATAAAGATAGCACAGCCATTTGGCGAGCGCAACCTTACCTTTGACCTAGATCGAGAGTGCGGCTATACTCGATCATCGTATCCCCTACCCGTCTGAGGTGTTTGTATTATGGTATCGTCAGGCAGGGCTCGCTCCCAGCCGGAGGCTGAGTCGGAAGAGGTGTTGGTGGAGCGGGCCAAGCGGGATCCTGAGGCCTTTGGGATCCTCTATCAAAAATACGTCGATCGCATCTACCAGTACATTTACTATCGTACCGGCGATCCCCACGAGGCCGAGGATCTCACCGCGCGCACGTTCTTTCGCGCCCTGGGCAACATCGGACGCTACACTCAGCGCGGGGTGCCTTTCTCGGCGTGGCTCTACCGGATCGCCCACAATCTGGTGGCCAACTGGCATCGGGATCGCCAGCACCGACAGGTAGTGGCCTTGGAAGAGATCGTGCTCAGGGAGCACAGCGGGAATCCCGGCGAGAGCCACCTGGAGCAGAGGGAGCGGGAGGAGGCCCTGCGCCGGGCCATCGCCCGGCTGAGCGCTGAGCGCCAGCAGCTATTAATCCTCAAGTTCGCCGAGGGGCTGCCCAACACTCAGGTCGGCCAGATCATGGGCCGCAGCGAGGGGGCCATTAAATCCCTCTACCACCGTACCCTGGAGGCCCTGCGGCGTGAGTTGAAATCGCAAGGCTTGTAGGGGGGAGGCCATGGGAGAAGGAGATCGCCTCAAGATCGTCACCGACAGCACCTGCGACATGCCCGAGGCCTGGCAGCGGGAACACGGGATCCACGTGGTGCCCATCAACATCCAGTTCGGGATGGAGACCTACGCCGAGGGGATGACCATCGATGACCAGGCCTTCTACCAGCGCATCGCTGAGAGCAAGGTCTTTCCCCAGACCTCCCAGCCCTCGGTGGGGGCCTTCGTGGAGACCTACCGCCGGCTGGGGCAGGATGGCAGCCACATTCTGTCCATCCACGTCACCGGTAAGCTGAGCGGCACCTGCCAATCGGCGGAGTTGGCCAAACGCGAGGTGGGCGATGCCATTCAGGTGCGGGTCTTCGATAGCTTATGCGGCTCGGCGGGGATGGGTTTTATGTGCGTGGAGGCCGCCCGCATGGCGCGCCGGGGAGCGGATGAGGAGGAGATCCTCCGCCGGCTGGAAGAGATCCGTTCGCGGATCAACATCTTCTTGACGCCGGCCAATCTGGAGTATCTCAAGATGAGCGGCCGGGTCAAGGGGCTGCAAGCGGTATTGGGGTCGCTCCTCAACGTGAAGCCCATCATTGCCTTGAACCAGGGCCTTCTGGAGCCGGCCGGCCGCGCGCGCTCGCGAAGCAAGGCACTGGAACAATTGCTGGAGAGAACCCAACAGGCGGTGGGCGATCGCCCGCTCAACCTCGCCGTGGTGCACTCGCGTGCGCCCGAGGAAGCGCAAGAGCTTTACCAGAGGACACTAGCCAACTTGAACGTCCGCGAAAGTTTCGTCGATGATTTCGCCATCTCGCTGGCGGTCCACTTTGGGCCGGGGACCATCGCTCTCATCTCCTACCCGGTATGATGTGAGGCGCCACCCATGAAGCGAAAGCGCTTCTCCGAACTCTTATCCGCCCATGCCGATGAATTGAGCGGCCGCGGCCCAGGGGGCAGCCCCGCTGAGGAGAGTGAGGCCCCGGGGCCCCTGTTTCAATTAGCGGAAGAGCTCCAGGAGGTCCTGGCTCCGGTGAGGCCCCCGGCCAGCTTCAAAGAAGAGCTCGGTCGCCGTTTGGAGCGGCTAGCTCAGTCTCCCCCCATCCTCATCGAGACCCCCCGAGCCATCTGGCGCCGCCGCTGGATCCTGGGCGCGATGGTCGCGGGTCTGGTGTCGCTGGTGCTCTCAGCAGTTGGGGTGGTGGCCTTCTTCCTGCGCGCGCGTGGCGGTGGCGACAGCCACCCAACCTAGGATCCCTTCGTTCACCGACGAGGCCGAGCGCGCGCTCGGCCTCGTGGTTTTGCCTGGGCCTCAGATCTGGGTCGAGCCAAACCGAATCGATGTGACCCCACGCGGCACTTGGGAGTCGCCCAACCATTAATTCACAGCGCGACGACCTATCCGCGACCCTCTCTGCCCGCCCCCCGTGGCTCGCCGCACGCCTCCGTGAAGGATCTGCTCTTGCCTTTGCCACATGGCCTGCCGACGGGCGGGGGTGCGATCGGCGTAGCCCAACAGATGCAAGAGGCCGTGGACAAGCAACAGGTCGAGCTCATCGGCCAGGGGATGTCCTAGCGCCCGGGCCTGCCGCCTGGCTTGAGGATAGCAAATCACGATATCGCCCAGATGGCGCCCGCCTGAGGCGCGCGAGCTGGCTTTGGCTTCGCCAGGAAAAGAGAGAACATCCGTGACGGACCGCACTCCCAGGTAGCGGGTGTGGAGGGCGCGCATCTGCCCAGCGTCAGTCAAGAGGAGGCCTAGCTCGAAGGAGCCTTTACAACCCTCGGCGGCCAGGCAATCCCTAGCCACTCGCCTCAGCCGCCGACGATCGATCCGCGCTCTCAGGCCCCCCCTCATCTGGATGGCCATCACCAGGCGCAGGGGCCTGCTCCGACGCGGGCTCCTCAGGGTAACGGATGCGGGGATGGTAGATTCCCTCCAGGACCTGCACGAAGGCATCTCGGATGAGTCCCAGATCGCGCAGGGTCAGATTGGTCTCAGCCAACTGGCCGTCGGCCAGGCGGGCAGCGATGATCCGCTGGGTGATCCGTTCGATC